>JAFXRX010000020.1 GCA_017526045.1 Opitutales bacterium | reverse complement strand
GGCGTTCGCAGTGGCGTTCGGCATCATCGCGGCAAGCCACATCTTCGGGCAGCGCTCGAAGAAAAACGCGGTGAAAAATTCCGCGTACGAAAGCGGCATAAAGCCCGTTGCAAAGCCGCATCCGCGCTTCGGCGCAAAGTTTTACGTAGTGGCGATGCTCTTTGTGGTGTTCGACATCGAGGCGGTTTTCATAATTCCTTTGGCGCTTGTCTACCGCGATTTTGTCGCGGGCAACATCTCGATAATTTTGCCGGCGATGTTCTTTGTAGCCCTGATTGTCGCGGGCGTGTTTTACGAAATTAAAAAGGGCGCGCTCGACTGGAATATACCCAAAACAAACGTTTAAAAAATGAGGCTCGAATCGTTTCTGGCAAAGTCCCGCATAATCGACTTGAAAAGCGCCGATTTTGAGGAGGCGTTGGGCGAGCTTGTCGGGGCGGTCCCTGATTCGTTTTTGGGCGGGGAGTCGAAAAAGGAAATTTTAAAAGAGCTTGCCGAGCGCGAAAATTCGATGTCCACCTACTTGGGCAACTGCGTTTGCCTGCCGCACCTGCGCCTTAAAAAACTTTCGCGCAAATACGTTTTTGTAATCGGCAGATGCCCCCACGGACTGCGCCTGGGCGGCAAGGAGCAGTATTCGAACGCGCGCATGCTTTTTTTGATTTTGGCGCAGTCCGACGAGCCTTCGTATTTGCAGGTGCTCTCGTCTTTGGCGAGAATTTTGTCCGACGACGAAACTATCGCGAAAATGGTGCTGCCCATGCCGCTTAAAACTTTCCAGGAGCGCGTTTTCGAGGCGTTTACGGGCACCGACGGGCTGCGCGACAAAGTCCGCAGAATGAACAGGGTATTTCTGACCCGCGCGGAAAATATAGCGCGCGAAAGCGGCTGCACCGCGGTCGTCGTAATGGGCGACACTTTCACAAACGGCATACGCCTTGCAAACTATTTCAACGGCATGAGGGTCGTTTTGGTCAGCGAGCGCAGAACCGACGCCGACATTGAGGAGTTCGACGAAATCGTCAGCGTGCGTTCCTATTCGCGCATAAGAATGGGGCAGCTCAAAAGCGCGATTTTGGTCGGAATTACAAAGGGCATTTTGCGCGAAAACGACAAGGTATGCTGCATCGGCGGCATACGCGGCAGCGACGCGATAGACTCTATTGTCGTGTTCAACGTCGGCGCGGAATTTTCGCAGTTTTACATGAAGACGGCGGACGCGCTGCCCGCGGGCGTCAAGCCCGACGTCGTCGAAAGGGTAATCGACATCGCAACCGAGCTCGCGGTCGAGGGGCGCGAGGGCAAGCCCGTTGGCAGCCTTTTTATCGTGGGCGACATCGAAAAGCTGCGCCCGTTTTTAAAGCAGCTTGTCTTGAACCCGTTTGCGGGCTACAAGCCCGAGGACAGAAACGTCCTAAGCCCCTTCATGGACGAGACAGTGAAGGAATTTTCGCTAATCGACGGAGCTTTTGTAATAGACGGCAGCGGCACATTGGAAGTCGCGGGGGCTCTTGTGCACACGCCCGACTTCAATTTGAAGCTCCCCGGCGGGCTTGGGGCGCGCCACGCCGCGGCTTATTCGATTTCGCTTGCGGCGGACTGCCTTGCGTTTGTGGTTTCGTCGAGCACGGGGCAGCTTTCGCTTTTCAGAAAAGGGCAGATGGTCGTGCTTTCCGAGCCGCGCGCCTGATTTGAATTTTTTTTAAAGCTTTTTCAAAGTTAGATCCAACATGGGAAAAATAAGGGCAATCTTATTTTCGGCATTCGCGGCTTTTGCAAATTTTGCCTTTGCCGGCGTCGCCTTTTATTCGGATTTGGATGCATTGCTTAAAAAAGCCGAGCTTGAAGACAGGGCAATCGCATTTATCATTTCGCCAAATTGCGACAAGGCCGTAAAAGACATGCCCGAGTTTAAGGATAAAAAGTTTTTGGATTTCGCCTCTGAAAATTATTTATTTTGCAATGCGGATGTTTCGCTTTCGGGAAAAGCTTACAAATTTAAAAATAAAAAGATAGGGGGCTTTGTCTCCAAGTTTTTGGACGAAAACGAAAGGCTTTCTTCCGGCGGCTACATTATTCTGCTTTTTAAGCACCCGAACAGGTTTTATGTAAGCACGAGGGCATCTGCCCTTGCCGGAAAGCAGGCGTCTTCCGGAGGCAAAAAGAAAAAAAGCGACTCAAAAGCCGCGGGGAGCTTTAGCGATTCGTATTTGCTTATGCTTATGAAATCTTTTTTTGCAGGGCAGATGGGTTCCGCATTGGCGGATAAGTCCACTCAGGCGACAACTGCAATAAAGCCCCCGAATTGGGTTGCGCCTCCGAGCGTTTCGACTTTGCAGCAGATGGCGAAAAAAGAGGGCAAATATATCGTTTTTGTAGTCTCGCAAGACGTTAAAAATGTCTTTAACGCAAAAATTTTTGCGGATCCGGATTTTGTAAATTACGCTTCGGAGAACATGATATTTGTCCCCGTCAGAAGAATTTATAAAGGCACGAGGGTGAAAGCAAAGATTGCCGACAGCGAATATGCGGCTTTTTTGGAATCGCTTGATATTGTCGCGGCGTTTTCGCCGTCCGATGTTTTTATTTTTTACCACCCCGAAAGGAAGCCTTTTTCCGCTACGGTTTCGGATACTTCGGCTTATATTCGCAGAGTGTGCGAAGACCGCAAAACCCCCGAAAAATAAAGGCAAAAAGCCGAAATTTTGGGCTTGAAAAAGGGGAAAAGCCAAAAAATTCAAAAAAAATTGAAAAATTTTAAAAAAATTTCAAAAAAACGCTTGACTTTTGAAAAAATATAATAAGGATAAGAGGCAACAATTTAAAAAACTATTTCTCTCGTGATTGGGAGATGGGGTAAATAAGATAGAAAATAAAATGGCGGTTAGTCTTGGGGTAGACTAACCGCCTTCTATTTTTAGAAATTCGTTCCGCTTAAAATTGCGCGGCAATTAAAATTCTTTCCCGAACCGCAAAAAATCTTTTGCGCCCGCGCCGCGGATTTTTTTAGCTTGATTGCGTTTGCATTAAAAATTATACCGTTTACCGCAATCGGTTTTTTTGCAAGTTTTTTTGAAAGGCGGAAATTTTATGAAAATAGGGAAAATTTTTTTGGCGTTTTTATTGCAGGCGGTCTTTGCGGCTCTTTCTTTTGCGGGAATAACATGGCATGAAGATTTGGACGCGCTACTTGAACGAGCCGAAATTGAAGGGCAGACAGTGGCTTTCTTTATTCCTGGAAACGGAGACAAAACCCTAAGCCTCATTCCGGAATTTAACGAGGCGGAATTTTTGAACTTTATTCCGGGCAAAGTCTTATTTTGCAAAGCAAATATTTCCCTTTCCGGAAAAACGTATAAGTTTAAGGACAAAAAGATTGAAAAATTTTTGTCCAAATTCCTGAAAGAAAGCAACACTCTTTCCAAAGAATCGTACAAGATGGTGCTCTTCAAGCATCCGAACAGATATTACGTATATTCTGGCTCTGTCAGCCGCGAGGCCTTAAAAAACGCCGACAAGGAAAGAAAAGAAAATTTCGCCGGCATTGTTCGCTCCCTTGTATCGCGCTCGCAAATGTTTTCCGCATTGAAAAGATTTGTTAGGGGTTCTTTGGAGGGCTATACGGTTTATGAAAAGGTAGATCAGCAAAGCGGCGGCGCTTCGGGAAAAACGGCATTGCGGGTCATGTCTCTGAGCGTCGGCGAGCTGCGCGAGCTTGCGGAAAAAGAGGACAAATTTATAGCATTCGTATTGTCGACAGACGTAAAAAAAGTTTTTAAACAGAAGCTTTTTGAGGACGAAAACTTTAAAAATTTTGCGGCGGGCAACATAATATTTGTTCCGGTGAGAAAAATTTATTCGAAGTCTGCCGGAAAAGCCAAAATTGTAGACGCGCAGTACTCCGATTTTATCTTGTCGCAAAACCATCCGGAAGTGCTTGGCAGAGCCGACATAATTTTGATGTATCATCCCAAACGGGAGCCTTTTGTGGTGCATTTTTCCGATCCCCCGGACTACAATTGCCAGATGTGCGAACTTTATAAGCGCGGGGGAAGGATAATAACTCCCGACCGCAAATCTAGCACGAATATAAAAACTGTTAGAGATTAAAAATCTTTCAGAGGCGGATTTAATTTTCAAAAAGCCGCGCCGAAGCTATTTTGAAAAATATTTCATGCGTCAATATCCCGCCCAGTTGTAGTCTAAAAAAATTGCCGTTTTTTTTGCTTTATCAATAAAAATTCCCTTGATGCAGCATTTGCCTGGGTCTTTATAAAGAGAGCGGATTAGCGATTTATCTATGAAAACATCGTCTATAAACATGTTTGAATCCGCCGCGCCCCATTCAGAGTAGGAATATTTTGGCATGTCCATTTTCATGAGGCTTTCAATATTGGCATCCGTCGTTTTGACAATGATATATCCCCAATTCGAGCTTTGCTTTATTATTTCATTTTTCGATACGCAAAACGGCAGCTCGACTCCCCAGCGGTTTGCGATGTATTTGTTGTAATCCTTGCCGCAGCCCGATAAAACGAGGGCGGCTATTAAAATGAAAATGTAAGAAAACAGACCTTTTGCGCGTTTCATATTTTATTCATTCAAAATTTTTTATTCGTTGTAAATGCCTACAACTTGTCCTGAGGCGTCGTAAATGTAGACAAAGCGGGTGTTGGGGCTTTCGTAAACTTCGCAGGGCTTTGATATTTTTATCCCCAAATTTTCCTCGGCAAGATAATCGTAAATCGGCGGATTGGCAATTTTTACAAGACCTTCGCCTGTTGCGAATTTTTCAAACGATTTTTTGTCGAGAAAACCCTTCCAAAAAACGCAGCTGCGCCAGCCGTGCTTTTGGTGCGCGTAGGAAAAATCGGCGATTTCTTCGGGGACGATGTTTTTGTTTTTCGCGGGAAATATATTCGACATTTGCGCAATGTCCGTTCCCGATTTTTCAAAATATTCATCCTTGAACATGCAGAGGATAAAAATATGCCGCGCCACTATAAATGCGCAAACCGCAACAATGCATATCCAAAAAATTTTCAAAAGAATTTTGAAGATCCGCATATGCGCCTTATTTTTTTGAGGCGTCATTGCCGTCCTTTTTTTCGACGTTATAGCAGCTCCAAATATTCAAGTCGTCCAAATCCCGCACGTTTGTGGTAAACGAGCTTCCCTTTGTGGAAAGCACGACGTATATCGTCTTGAAAAATATTTTAAAATCCATCCAGAAGCAGTAGTTTTTGACGTACTCGATGTCGTATGTGTATTTTTCGCTGAATTTGAGGTCGTTTCTGCCGTTTACCTGCGCAAGCCCCGTTATCCCCGGGCGGACGAGCGAGCGCGGCTTGAATTTCGGCGGGAGAGCATTAATCATTTCTATCGGCTGCGGCCTCGGGCCAATGACGGACATGTCGCCTTTTAGGACATTTATAAACTGGGGAATTTCGTCGACGCTGATTTTCCTTAAAATGTTGCCTATCTTCGACATTCTGAGGTGGTCGGGCAGCAGCTTGCCGTTTTTGTCGAAGCCGTCCTTCATGGTCTTGAATTTGTACACGTTTATGACGCGCTCGTTCAGCCCGCCGCGCTTTTGCACAAAAAACGCCTTGTCGGATATAAAAATCCTGACGATGATGTATTCCAAAATGAATACGGGAATCAAGAGCAGTATTACCGAAAGGGAGAAGAATATATCAAAAATTCTTTTGAATATAGGATATATTTTCATGGCGTTCGACCTATTTTATCGATGAAATATTCTTTTGCCAAGCCCAAGCGTTTTTAAGGGTTTGGCAAAGGGGCGTTTGGGATTGCCAGCCGAGCTCCCGCTTCGCCTTGCTTGGGTCCGCCCAGACTTCGGGGACGTCCCCGCTGCGGCGGTCTGCGTAAACGTAGTTGAGCTTTATGTTGTTTGCGCTCTCGAAAGTGTCGATAAGCTCCTGAACCGAAACTCCCTTGCCCGTGCCGACGTTGTATATTTCGCAATTTTGCCCGCCGCTAAACGACAGCAGCCTTTCGAGCGCGCAAATATGCGCCTTTGCAAGATCGACGACGTCGATAAAGTCCCTGATGCAGGTGCCGTCGGGGGTGTCGTAGTCTTTGCCGAACACTTTGAGGCAAGGCCTTATGCCCGCCGCGGTTTGGGTGATGAACGGCAGCAGATTGTTCGGCACGCCCCTAGGCAGCTCCCCGATAAGCGCGGACGGATGCGCGCCGACGGGGTTGAAGTAGCGCAGAATTATGCCGTTTAGCCCTTCGCAGGCTTTCACGCTGTCTTTTAAAATGTCTTCGCAGATTTGCTTTGTCCTGCCGTAGGGGGAGTTTGCGGGCTTCAGTGGCGTCTGCTCCGTCACGGGCTGCTCGTCGGCGTCGCCGTAAACTGTCGCCGACGAAGAGAATATGACGTTGGCGCGCTTGAATTCTTTCATGAGCGCGATGACGTTTATAAACGACATCAAATTGTTTTGGTAATATTTTAAGGGCTCTTCGACAGACTCGCCGACTGCCTTGTAGGCGGCAAAATGTATTACAGAGCCAAATTCGTGCGCCTCGAAAATTTTTCTAAGAGAGGCAAGGTCGCAAGTGTCCGCCTGGATAAACGGGAATTTCTTGCCCGTAATTTTTGAAATATTTTCTATTGCGGATATTTCGGAATTTGCAAGATTGTCGACGACCACAACTTCGTAGTTCGCGTTCAAAAGCTCCACCACCGTATGGGAGCCTATGTAGCCGGCTCCGCCTGTCACTAAAACTTTATTGTTTTTCATTCGCGTTCAACAAGTCGATTCGCGCCAAAAATTTTAGGGATTTCTTTTTGGCAAATATCGCAATGAAAGCATCTTTCATCTTTGATTATGCCGCGGTTTTCGACGCTTATCTTATATTGATTATCCGTTTTATAATCTCACCGCGGATTGATTTTGTCGAGTAAAAAGTAAAGATTTTGGGGCGCTCGCAGCCGATTTGAAACTTGCCTTCAAAAAAACCAAGCTTAGCGCATGCGCTTTATGGCTTCGATTACGTTTGGCGGGACGAAGGACGAAATGCGCTCTTCGTCGAAAACCGCCACCTGCTTTATGATTGTGGAGCTTGTGAAAAAGTACTGCTTTGAGGGCATCAAAAGCACCGTTTCGATGCCGCCGTCCAAAAACCTGTTCATCTGCGCAAGCTGGTATTCAAACTCGAAGTCCGAGACCACGCGCAGGCCTCTTATGATAATTGTGGCGCCGTGCTTTTTGGCGAAATCGACAGTGAGCCCCTCCAGAACTTCCGCGCTCGCAAACGGAATGTTTGCGATGTTTTCGCGCTCGAGCCTCATGCGCTCTTCCAGCGGAAACATGGGGTTTTTGGTGTCGTTTGGCGCGACTGCCATTATGATTTTGTCAAACAGCTTTCCTGCGCGGTTTAAAATATCCAGGTGCCCGAGCGTTATCGGGTCGAATGTTCCGGGGTAGATTGCGGTTTTCATTTTTTTGCGGGGGCTAAAATTTATCTTGCATACAAGTCTTATAAAAATCATAACGATAGCAACGCTTTTTTAATATGAATATCCCGAATTTTTTAACCGCCACGAGGGTTGTTATGAGCATTGCGGTCGCCGTGCTGCTTTGCTTCGACTGCAGGGGAATTTCCACTCTCGCATTCGTCTTGTTTGTGCTTGCGGGCATAACCGACTGGTTCGACGGCTACATCGCAAGGAAGTGCAACGTCGTAACGACCATCGGCAAGTTTATGGACGCGCTTTGCGACAAAATTATGGTTATCGGGCTTTTCCTGGTGCTGCTCGGGCTTGACATGTTCGGCGAGAATTTGCGCATTTTGGCGATATTTTGCGCGTTCTTTGCCAGCGCGCGCGAATTTTTTGTAAGCGGCATAAGAATGCTCGCCGCGACAAAATCAATCGTGATTGCAGCCGAAACGATTGGCAAGTACAAGGCGGCGCTGCAAATGTACGCGATAGGGGCTGTCATTTACAACAAGATGATGATTGTCGACTTCAACCTCGACGGGTTTTTCCTGACGCAGTTGGGCTTTTATTCGGGGATTGTGGCTCTTGTCGTTTCAACCGCGCTTTCGATTATTTCGGGCGTCGGCTACGGCGTGAGGTATTCGTATTTGCTGAAAGGGTAGCTTGTGGGCTGGCG
>JAFXRX010000019.1 GCA_017526045.1 Opitutales bacterium | reverse complement strand
TTGTTTTGCGCCTCGTCCATCACCAGCAAAAAGTCGCCGCCATTTTTGAAATTGTAGATTATGCGCGGGTCGAACTGCGCGGTAACAAGCCCGAACGAGGCGTCCTCAAAGTCGTCGTTTTGCGCGACAATCTTTTGGCTCTTTAAATTTACAAGCTTCAGGCGCGCGTCGACGGGGTAGCCGAGCCGCGAGCTTAGAACTTCGAATGTCAAATTGTCGCCCTTCTTTGCGCGGATTAGAATTTTAAATTTGTCGTAGGGATTTTTGAAAGAGCCGTTCAAAACGCAGGGTATTTGCTCGGGCTCGTAGAATTTTTCGGAATTCGGCTCGACTGAAAACTCGGGGAAGTCGTCGAAGTCGAATTTGACGGAATTTGAAACTGTCCCGTTTTTGGAGACGCAGACGTCCTTTATAGCCTGGTCGCCCGGCTCTTTTTTCACCTTCAATTTTTTTGCGGGGAGGTTTGCGCCGTCTAATTCGACTTCTGTCGCCGCCGCGGAGTTGCCGCCGCAGGGGAATATGCTCTTTATGTAGGGCAGCTCGCCGCAGCGCAGGCGGTAGACAAAATCGTCCCTGCCGCGGTAGAGGGCGTCTTTGACTTCCAGAAAATATTTGCCCGAAACTTCGGGGGTGTAAATCAAAACGGGGTCGGGCGAATTTTGGAAGTCGTCGGCGTATTCGGCGGACTTGCCGTCCTGGCCGTAGAGGCGCATTGTCGCCTGGAACCAGCCCGGGACGGCGTCGGCGAGGTAGGGGCGTATTTTGCGCGCGTGCAGGTCGAATACGTAGGTTTTGCCTTTTTCGAGCTTGAATTCGTAGAAGTCGCGCTCGCCCTCGTAGACTTGCCCGTTGACGACGGCGGGCAGCTTTTCGATTTTCTGCGCGGTTTTTATCGACTGGTGGTCGGCTGCTTCGAGCGTTTCGCTTAGGTTTTCGACCTCGAAGAAGTAGCGCGTCGACGCGCCCTCTGTGCTTGTCAGGCGCAAGTCCCTGACGCCGATTTCCGCGTTTTTTGCGATTTTTATTTCGGCTATGACAAACTTCATGCCCTTTGCCTCGTTGCGCTTTGCCGCCGCCTCGGCTCTTTCGGGGGGCATTTCCTCTATGCCTAAAATCTTCGCGCTAACGCCTTCGCCGGAAATGGAAATTCCGCTTGCAAAATCCGCGTCAAGCGCGCCGATTGTCGCCTTGAAGCTCGTGCCGACTTTGCCGCCCGCGGGATAGACGAACATCACCGACGGCGGCTTGGCAAATGCAAAACCCGCTGCAAAAATCGCGAAAAAAACGAGCGTTTTTTTTAAAAAATTCATGGCTTTTTGCTAAATTTTCATGATTTCTGACAGCATTCCGCCCGAGGGCTTTTTGCCGACTTCGGGCGGGACGACGTGCGCGACGCAGCCCGTAGGGTGGGGAAGGGTGTCGTTTGTGTCGACCCCCGTCAGCGCGTAAATGCTCTCGCTCAAATCCCAGGGATAGACGGGGCGCTCGACAACCTGCGAGCCTGTCGCGTCGGTCTTGCCCACGACGTTGCCGCCGACAAAGCCGCCGCCCGCCACGACCCAGCTAAACGCCGCGCCAAAGTGGTTGCGCCCGCCCATCCACGGGGTGTTGTACATAATTTTGGGCGTCCTGCCGAATTCGCCGCCCAAGGTTACGATTGTGGTGTCCAAGAGCCCGCGCTCGTGCAGGTCGCTTATGAGAGCCGCGTAAGCCTTGTCGAGGGCGGGAAGCATTGTCGCCATCGCCTCGAAGTGCTTTTTGTGGGTGTCCCAGCCGTGCAGCATCACGTTTACGTAAGTTGCGCCCGCCTCCACGAGCCTGCGCGCAAGCAAAAGCTGCTGCCCGAAGTATTTTTCCTGCCCGCTTTTTGCGGTGCCGTAGGCTTCGCGGGCTTTTTGCGGCTCGAGCGACAAGTCGAAAGCCTTTTTGCCGTTGCCAATCAGCATCGAATACGCCGTCTGCCGCTGCGCGTCGGCGTTTTGCATTTCCTCGGAGGGGCAGTCGCGCAGCGCGTCGAGCGCGGAGAGAAGGTCGCGGCGCGAGGAGATTTTGTCGGCGTCGCTTTTTATCTTTGAGGGGCGCGGCTTCTTTTTGTTTTCAAGCTCCAAATCCCCGCGCGAAATTATCCCGGAGGCCGCAAACGACCTGCCGCTTTCGCCGATAAAGCCCGACTCGTCGAAGCGCGAGTAGGGGTCCATAATCGAGATGTAGGCGGGCAAATCCGCGCCGTCTTTTTTTGCGACTTTCGAGGCTATCACGGAGCCCATCGAGGGATAGACCAGCTCCCCGCCCGCTGGCACGCCCGAGAGCATCATGTAGGTTGAAATTTCGTGGGAGTTGTCCTTGTGCGTCATGCCGCGGATAATGCTGTATTTGTCGGCATGTTTTGCCGTAAGCGGCAGCATTTGCGAGATTGCAATGCCCTCGATATTTGTGGGGCAGACTTTTGTGTAAGGGCCGATGATGTCCCGCGTGGCTTCAGGCTTTGGGTCGAATGTGTCGATGTGGCACGGGCCCCCCGCCAAAAATATCGCAATGACAGCTTTTGCCTTCGACTGCTTCTTTTGCGCGGAAACAGAAGCTTCTTCAGCCGACAGCCGCGGCGCAAAAAGCCTGTTGAGCGCAAGAGCCGCGGCGGAAAGCGCCCCGATTTTTATAAAATCGCGGCGCGACGAGAGTGTGATGTGCTCTTTCATCTTCTGCCTTTCTCAGAGTTTAAATAGAAATTCCTTTGTGTTTAAAATCGCCCAGACTAAGTCTTTTATGCCGTCAAGCCCCGTCTTGGCCTTCGAGTCGAAATATTTTTTTGCGATGTCGAGCTCGGCGGAAGTCGGATAGCGCGCAAGAAATGCGAGGTATATTGTCTTTATCTTTTCCGAGGGCGGGACGGGCTGGCGGGCGAGGTCTTTTATGAATTTTGAATTGTCCAGCTTCGAGTTTATGTTCGCGCTGCCCAAGAGGTGCAGAAGCTGCTGCATCGAAAGGGCGTTCGAGCGGTCGTTTAGGTGCGACGAATTTCTGCCGGGCTTGCCGAATAGCGTCAAAAACGGGTTTGAGACGCTGCCGTCGTGCAGCTGCACCGCCTTGAAATCCTCCGGCCAGAAGGCGTAGGGCTCGGGCGTGATGCTCTTGAAGGGCTGGTAAACGCCCAAAATTCCGCTTATGATGTCGTTTAGGCTTTCGGCGTCGAGGCGCGAGGGGTAGTGGCGCGAAAAGAGCGTGTTCTCTTCTTTGTTCGAGGGGTTTTTGGAGCTCGAGCGCGCGTAGGCCTGCGACAAAAATATTTCCCTGTAAAGAGCCTTCAAGTCGAAGCCCGACTTCACGAAAACTTCCTCCAGATATTTTTCAAGCTTCGGGTTGGAAGAAGGCTTGTTCGGGCGCAGGTCGTCGGCGGGATTGGTGAGGCCCGAACCGAAAATCCAGTGCCAGACGCGGTTTACGACTATCTTTGAAAAGTACGGATTTTTTTCGTCCACAAGCCATTTTACAAACGCCTCGCGCGGGTCTTTGTTTGGCTCCGAGACGATTTTCTCGCCGAATATGAAAAATTCCTGGGGCTTGTCGGGAATTTCGAGAGTCAAAATTTCCTCCTTCCACTCCTTCGATTTTTTCATCGAAATGTGCGAGAAAATTTTTGCGAAATTCTTGCCGTCCTGCATAGTCCAGACTTCGTCGCGGTGGTCGTGGCACTTGACGC
>JAFXRX010000216.1 GCA_017526045.1 Opitutales bacterium | reverse complement strand
GCGCGCCTCCATAATTTGCGCGGGGTTTACAACTGTTTCGATTTCTGTCTGGACGTCGGTTTTTGCCATCATGTCCAAAATGATGCGCTCTTCCTCTTTGGAGGGATAGCCGACGTTGAGCTTGAACATGAAGCGGTCGACCTGCGCTTCGGGCAGCTGGTAGGTGCCCTCCTGGTCGATGGGGTTTTGCGTCGCCAAAACCAAAAACGGCGAGGGCAGGGGATAGGTCGCCCCGCCTATTGAAACCTGCCTTTCCTGCATGGCTTCAAGCAGCGCGCTCTGCACTTTTGCGGGGGCGCGGTTTATTTCGTCGGCGAGGACGAAGTTTGCGAAAACGGGGCCCTTCTGCGTGAAAAATTCGCCTTTTTGCTGGTTGAAAATAAGGGTGCCGACGATGTCCGAGGGCAGCAAGTCGGGTGTGAATTGAATGCGGCTAAACGCGGCGTCGGAGGCGGCTGCGAGGGTTTTTATGGCGAGAGTTTTTGCAAGGCCGGGCACGCCTTCAAGCAGGATGTGCCCGTTTGCAAGAACGCCCTCGATCATTCTGTCGACGAGGTATTTTTGCCCCACTATATTTTTTGCTATTTGCGCCCTTAAAAGCTGCGTCCATTCGGAGGCGCGCCTTACTTTGTCGTTTATTTCTGATAGATTTATGCTCATTTTTTTGATTGTTAAATTTGTGGATTAAAAAATATTTAGTGTTTTAGACATAGTCTTAAAAATTTTGTTCCGCGATTTTTTGCGTAATTTTTCATCCCCGCAAAGCGGGCGGATTTTTGCCCGCGCAAACAAAAAGGCGGAACAATTTTTTGCGCCGCCTTTTCGGTTTAAGCCTTTATGATAATGGCGAGCGTTCGCGCGACCACCTCGTCTTTTGTCATGCGCGAAGTGTCGATAAGCTCCGAGCCTTCGGGGCGGACGAGCGGGGCTGTCTTGCGGTTTTTGTCGAGCTGGTCGCGCTTTGATATGGCGTCGGTTATGCCTTCTTTTGCGCGGCGCAGGCGTCGGGTTTCCTCGTCGGCGTCCAAAAATATTTTTGCGTCGGCGTTTGGGAAGATGACGCTGCCGATGTCCCTGCCTTCCATGACGAGCCCCGCGAAGCCTTTTTCTTTTGCGAATTCCGCCATGGAGCGCTGGTAGCCCTTCAAGAATTCCCTTGCGCAGGGCATCGCCGCGAAAAGCGAGACGTTTTGGTTTACGGCATCGGTGCGTATAAGAGAATCCTCTATTTTTTTGCCGCAAACCGCACTGCGCGCGGAGTTGCCCTCGCGAACCGTTGAAATGCCTATGTTCTTCAGGGCGGAGGCGACCGCCTCTTCGCCCGCCTCGGGCAAGATTTTTTCGCCCAGGAGAATGTAGGCGATTGTGCGGTAGTGCGCGCCTGTGTCGACGTGCATATAGTTCAAAGTTTTTGAGCATTCCTTTGAAACGCTCGATTTCCCGACGGCGGCTCCGCCGTCGATTGCCACAATTTTAAATTTCATGCTGTCCTTTCTGGCGTTTTCAAGCGCCCCAAAAAAATCCGGCCACGTCTTCGAGCAGCACTTTGGATCGAGAATTTCAGCCCATTCCCTGCCGCCGCCGAAAACATCCGCGCTCGCCGCGACCGCGCACGACATCGCGACTCTGTGGTCCTTGTATGTTTCGATTTCAATTTTTTGCGGAATATTTTTTGCGATTTCGCCCCGGGGGTAGGGGAAAATCGAAATGCTGTCGTCGTCGAATTCGACGTTTTTGGAAAATTTTCCGACTTCGGAAGCCATTGCCGCGACCCTGTCGCTTTCCTGCTTTCGGGTGTGGGCAATTCCCTTGATTTTAACGGGCTTGCCGAATAGGGGGACGAGGGAGGCGAGCGTCAAAAAGGTGTCGGAGATGTCGTTGAAATCGAACTCCCCGCCCGAGTATTTTTGCATGTCCAAATTCCTCCGCGCAAGCAGGTCGCCGCCGACCATTTGGCAGAGCACAAGCCCCGATTTATGCATAACTTCGGCAAAGCGAGCGTCGCCCTGCAAGCCTCCGCGGGGGAAATTTTTTATCAAGACCGCCCCTCCCGCCGCCGCCGCAAGGGCAATCGGGTAGCTTGCCGCAGTCGCGTCGGGCTCCACTTCGTAGGACGAGGGCGGGTTTGCCCGCGAATTTTTTACGAGGTATTTTTTATCGCTTGCCTGCCGCGCGTCGAAGCCGAATTGGCGCATCAAATCAAGGGTCATTTTGACAAAGGGCTTTGAGACGGTTTCGCCCTTGAGCTCCACAATCGTCTCCGACTTCGCCAGGGCGCTCGCCATCAAAATCGCCGATAAAATCTGGCTTGAAGTGCTTGCGTCTATTTCGATTTTGCCGCCCGCAAG
>JAFXRX010000215.1 GCA_017526045.1 Opitutales bacterium | reverse complement strand
GCTCAGGATTCCCTCCAGCCGGAAGTTGAAGTTGCCTACGCTCTTACCGACGCCCTCGGCGCGTACGCGAGCGTATTCAACAACTCTCCGCTCGACCATAATTTCACTGAAACCGACTTCAACCTCGGCGTAACATACCAGGTTGCGGCCTTCACATTCGACTTGGGCTACACCCTCTATTGGAACACTTCACTCGGCCCCAAGAAGGCAACCAAGTTCGACACCACAAACGAGCTCAAAGTTGGCGTGTCTTACGACACAAGCGAACTCTTGGGCGACTTTGCCGTAACTCCGAGCCTCTATTACTTCTACGACTTCGACATGGAATGCAACACGGTTGAGTTCTCCCTCGACTACTCCGCTCCCATTTCGAAGTGGATCCTGGGCGAAGACAAGGATTTCCTCTCGCTCGACACATCCTTGTATGTAGGCTACAGAAACGGCAGCCGCTTCCGCTTTGGCGACGGCCAGGGCTTCAGGGGCATCTACCACGACTCCTGCGGCTACACTTATGTCGGCATCAATGCGGACCTCGTATTGCGCATAAATGAAATCTGCTCGCTTTCGTTCGGCGTTCGCTGGGCTAACGTAAACGCGCACGTTTCCGAAGCGACATGGACTGCGCCGTTCGGCACGTACTCCGACACTGTCTGGTATGGCACGTCGATGTGCATAGGATTCTAATATCAGAAACATAGGGACGCGAGCTGTGCAAAAGCGTTATAGCTTTGCATAGCTCCGTGAAAAATAAAGCCTGCTTGGTCGAGTATGTATTTGATACACTCCCGCGCAGGCTTTATTTTTGTCCTCGCTATGCTTTGCTCTAACGCTTTTGCTCTGCGCTCGCTGCCAGCAGTAGAAACATGGGGACGTTCGCGGCATAAACAAACAATAAGCCGCGAATAGTTCCGGGATCAAGAAAGGGTGCTCAGTCGAGTACCTTTTTTTGTACACTCCTTCGCACCCCTAACATCCCAAAAAGTTTTTTTCAAAAACATTTTTGGGAACCCTGTTTTTTGCTGTCCTCACTCTTCACGACTTCTTGTTTGTTTCTGTGCGCTAACTGCCAGCAAAAGAAACATAGGGACGCGGGGCGGCATAAAGCACTTTGTTTTTTATGCCTTTTTTTCTTTTTTAGAAAATTGCAATATGGGAATGCAAAAAAAACCGAAGCCTTTTGGCTTCGGTTTTTTGTTAAATGATGCTCGCCTTTCTACTGCCGCGCGCCGACTTTTTCGGCGTTTGGAATGTTGTTTGAAATATCGACGTTCTTCACCTTCTTGGTCTTGACCTTCACAAGGCGCCGCGCCCGCCTAATCTTGCGGTCGAGCTTGTCGGCAAGCTCGCTTATCGACTTGTACATGTCGCCCGAGGCGATGCTTATCACCATGTCCGGGCCCTCGATTTCTATGCGCCCCTTTGCAATGAATTCGTCTTCATGGTTGCGGTTGGGGCTGTACTCCAAGTCTATGCGAAGCCTGATTATTTTTTCCTGGTGCTTGAAAAGTTTTTCCATCTTGGAGTAGACTTCCTGCTTGAGCGCGTCTGTCAATTCGAGGTTTTGGCCGGAGATGATGATTTCGTTGTTATTCATGTTTTCCTTTCTGTTTATGGCTTGATGCCGAGATGAAATTGTGAAATTATTTTTGCCAATATGAATATCGACAATCCAAAAAATGCTATAAAGAGCAATTTCAAGGAAAATCGCAAAACCTTGAAAGTCTTGGAAAACTTGTCCCAAAGCTACTCCGCCGTAATTTTGACCGGAGGCAGTTCGGGGATAGGTCGCTCTTTTCTTGAACTGGTTTACAGATTACCAAAAAATATTTTAATTTGCAACATTTCTCGCACAAAAAGCGAAAAATTTTTTGAAAGGGGCAATGTTTTCGACTTCCAATGCGACCTATCTTGCTTGGATAAAATAGATTGCGCATTTGTTGAAATCCGAAATTTAATCGAAAAAAATCTGCAAAGCGCGGAAAATCCCGCAAAAAACCGCAAAATTTTGCTCATAAACAATTCGGGCTTCGGAGCGTACGGGCCTTTCCCCGAGCCCAATTTGGCGCACAACGCCAACATGATTGACGTAAACGTGCGCGCGCTGACTTATCTTTGCGGCAAATTTATGCCGCTTATCCGCGCAAACGGCGGCGGCATCATAAACGTTGCAAGCACTGCCGCATGGCAGCCTTGCCCGTATTTGAGCGTCTATGGCGCGACAAAGTCTTACGTAATGAATTTTTCGCTCGCGCTAGACTACGAGATGCGCAAGTTCGGCGCCGCTTGCCTGTGTCTGTGCCCGGGGCCCACGACCTCGAATTTCTTCCGTCGCGCGGGCTTTGACAAGCGGCCTTTAAAGTCGAATTTCGGGCACGAGCCAGAACAGGTTGCGCTCGCCGCGCTTTTCGCTTTTTGCAAAAGAAAAAATTTAAAGGTTGTAGGTTTCTTAAATTCTGTGCTAACATTTGCAAATTATTTAATACCGCGCTCTCTCATGGGCAAAATCGCCGGCGCGATTTTGGCGAGGGTGCGCCAATAAAAAATAAATCCCTTAAATCAAAAATAAAAATATGTCAGACTTTAAAAAAGTAGCGGTTTTGGGCGCGGGCGCTTGGGGCAGCTCGCTTGCGATAATCCTTTCAAAGAACATTAAAAACGTCTCCGTCTGGGCGCGCGAGCCCGAGGTCGTCGACTCCGTAAAAAAATCGCGCACAAACGCGCTGTTTTTGCCCGACATCCAAATCCCCGAAAATGTAAATTTTACAAACGAGCCGCAGGAGGCCATTGAAGGCTCGGAGCTTTTGGTTTGGGGCGTGCCCATTCAGTATTTGGATTCAACCGCGAAGAAATTCGCCCCGTTTGTAAAAGAGGGCGCGATTATGATAAACGCGGGCAAGGGCATTGAAATCGGAACTTGGCGCAGGCCCTCGCAGGTCTTGAAGGCGTGCGTTGCCCAGGCGGGCTCTTGCGGCTCGATTATGGGGCCGAACATCGCATTCGAAGTCGCGAAAGGCAAGTATGCCGAGGCTGTCGTCGCCTTGCAGGACAGGCGTTCCGCGGAAAAGGCGGCGGAGGCTTTCACGACCCCGACTTTCAACGTGCGCCCGACGCAGGACGTCGTTGGCGTCGAAGTCGGCGCGGCTCTCAAAAACATTGTAGCCCTTGCCGCGGGTTTTTGCGACGGCATGAATTTGGGCGCGAACACCAAGGCGATAATCATGGCGCGCGGCTTTCAGGAAATCTACCGCGCCTCGGCCTCTCTCGGCGCGTGGAGCGACTCTTTCATTAAGGAATCTGCCATCTTGGGCGACGTCCTTACAACCTGCATGAGCCCCGACTCGCGCAACCGCAGGACGGGCGAGCAGCTCGGCAGGGGCGCGAGCGTCGAGGCTGCGTTGGCTGCCTTGAACGGCAGGGTTTGCGCGGGCTTGGAGACCATTCAAATTTGCAGGATGTTTGAGAAAAACGGCTTGCATCTGCCCATTATGTCGACTTTGTGCGACCTTTCCGAGGGCAAAATCGACAGGCAGACATGCCTAAACAGAATGCTTAGCAAATAGCGGGGGCGGCTTGCCCGCGCTGCCGTTTTGCGTTGTTTTTGAGATGAAAAAAAATCTTTTGATAGCCTTGACCGGCTCGATAGGCGCGGGCAAAAGCGCGGCGGGGCGGATTTTTGCGGAGCTTGGAATGCGCGTTTTGGACGCCGACAAGCTCGCAAAAAAAGTCTTGTTTGAGGACTTGCAGGCGCAGGCGCAAATCCGCGAAGCTTTGGGCGATTGCTGTTTTGAAGGCGGGCAGCCCGACGCCAAAAAAATAGCCGACGCGGTTTTTGCCGACGAAAAAAAGCTTGCCGCCCTCGAAAAGATAATCCACCCGCGCGTTGAAAAATTGTGGCGGCAGGGGAGCGCGGGCGCGGAAGTGTGCGTCGTGGAAATCCCGCTTTTGTTTGAAAAAAATCTTGAAAAGAATTTCGACATATGCCTTACTGTTTTTTGCAGCGAAGGGGTGCGCGTTCAAAGGCTGTTGCAAAGGGGGATGTCCCTTGTGGAAATTGAAAGGCGCACGGGGGCGCAGATGCCCCAGTCTGAAAAGGTTGCGCGCTCGCAAACGGCGTTTTTTAATGACGGAAGCGTCGATTTTTTAAGGGAGCAAATCGAATTGTTTTTGGCGCGCCTTTGAAAAAATTTTTCATTTTTTTATGTTTTTACAGATATAGTTTTTATGGACGAAGAAAATCTTGCACAAAATCCCGCGGGCGAAGCCTCGCCTGAAATTGTCGAAGCCCCCAAAAAGAGGAGGGGGCGCAAGCCCAAGGCTTTGAAGGAGGCGGAGGCCGCTATGCAAAATGCCGAAGCCCCCGCAGAGGAAGCTTCCGCCCCGCGCGCGCGCCGCGCAAAAGCGCGCGCCGCCTCGGAAGAGGAATTGCCCCCGCGCGAAAGCGCGGAGCAGCCCGCGTTTGAGCCGCCCGCCGAACCCGCCGCGGACGCCTCCGACGGGTATGACGAGGAAGCCGAATTTGAAAATAACAGCCGCCGCAACCGCGAGCGCGAAAGCAACATAAGAAACGACGAATTTTCCTACACGGGCGACAGCGACTATGCCGAAGCCGAGGCCGATGGCAATGGCGGCGGCGACGACGAAATTCCGACGCATTTTTCGACCGACCTTGCGGATTTGGAGCCCGACTCCTACTGTACCCGCCCCGATGAAGAGGAGGATTTTGACGAAGCCCAATCGGGCGGCGAAATTTCTGAAAACGCGGAGGCCTTGCAGCAGAACCGCTACAATCAGAACAAAAACCAGCAAAACCGCTTCCGCAACAACCAGAACAAGCAGCGCAGCCAGAACAGCCGCTTTCAAAACATCCAGAACAGGCAGCGCGGCAATTCTCAAAACCGCGGGCAGCAGAACCGCGGCCAGCCGCAGCGCAATTTGCAGGCGCAGAACCGCAACGCGCAAAACCGCCAGCAAAAAAACCAGCAAAATAAGTGGCTTAAATTCGGCGACCGCGACAT
The DNA here is from genome assembly GCA_017526045.1 of Opitutales bacterium. Lineage (GTDB taxonomy): Bacteria > Verrucomicrobiota > Verrucomicrobiia > Opitutales > Intestinicryptomonadaceae > Intestinicryptomonas. The sequence continues at coordinate 230 of JAFXRX010000215.1, read as the reverse complement.
TCAGGAGGTTTTCGACCCCACAGCCTACGCGGATTTCGAGGAAATAAAAAGCTCTGAAGCGCTTAGCGCGTTTGTCCAAAAAAATATAGGCGAACAAACTCCTGTTTTCGACTATTCGCAGTATTACGGCTTGCCGCGCGCCGCCTTGCAGGAAAAGCTTGCCGCAGAAGGCGTCGAATTCGACCGCTATGCGGGCGCGGACGCTGCGTTTGCGTCGTTTTTAAAGCATG
>JAFXRX010000214.1 GCA_017526045.1 Opitutales bacterium | reverse complement strand
TTTTTTGCCAGCATGTCTGCCAGCATTGCGTTTGCTTTTGCCGTGATTTCCGCCTTCCGGCCCATATCTATGCCGAATTCTTCCCAGAGCGTCGGGCTGTTCAACTGCTCTTCCATAAAGCCGATAATCGTGCTGACCAGTTTCTGCATATCCATCGTTTCTTTGAGATAGGATCTTTGTATTTCCCGGATCCGTTCCAGCTTCTGCTGCTGTTCTTCGATTTTCTGCTCAAATGCTGCCGCCAGCAGATCATCATCTCCCGGAAGAAGAGCCTTGATCTCCTCAATGGAAAAATCGGCTTGCTGCAGGTTCTTGATCTTCACAAACTGCAGCGCCTGCTCTTCTTCGTAGTACCTGTAACCGGTCCATTCATCGACCCTTGCCGGCTTCAGCAGGCCGATACGGTCATAGTACCGCAACGTCTGGGTGTTGCATCCGCAGAGCTTTGCAAATCCCTGGATTGTGATCATATCCCAACCTCCTCACCGGGAAGGTATCATTGCAGTTAAGTGCAAGGTCAAGAACTTTTTTTATCTTTCTTCCGGCACCGGAGAATCAGATTCAATCGTTCAGAGTCCCTCTATTGCATCTTTCATCATTATGTTCGTTTATTGATCGCTTTTGAACTGCAGTTTATACCGGATGAAATCATTATCCTTCGTGTCAAAATTCTCTTCTGTAATCAGGAAGACATTCGGATAGGCGGTCTTATATTTGAGGATATTGAAAAAGGATTGGACTTCTCCATCATGGTCTATCATGGTTTCTGAGTCGTTGTCGATCGCTTTGAGATCTATCTGGAGGCGATGAATGAATTCATCATAATTCGCAATGGATTTACCAATAAAGCAAGTGAAGTCCTTCAACCGGCAGGATTCCTTTTCATATTCTTCCTGCAACGCAGCCATGATCCATGAGAAGGCTTCATAGTATTCATTGCTGATCGTGTAATTGATCAGGATTTCCATGTTCGAATACTGCTCATCGCTGATCAGTTTGCCCGTAATCTCTGCAAGTTCCAGAAGTGCGTCAATGTCATCCGGATCTTTCAGGCTGTTTTCCCTGAACAGTTCTTCCAGTGATTTCATAGTCTCTTGCCTTCCAGTCAGCATTTTGATTGTTCCGGATTTCTCCGGAACACCTGTTGATACGGACAGAAAGAAGAACATGGCAGAACAAGAACAGACTCTGAAAAAGTTCAAAAAATTAAATCCATAGTGGAAGGGTTTATTGTAACAAACAAATTGAAGGGAAATTTGAAAAAAGAATTTAACAAAATATATGCCAATACGGAAGAAGCAGGAATCGTTGTAAACACAATAAGAGAAATTTTAGAATCGTAAAAATACAAATATGAAATACCGCCTAAACAAAAATTCATTTGTCCGCAAAATTGGAGATTACGGATACATTTATTCTCAACTTACAAAGCACGACAGAAACTATGATTCGGCAGGCGCGGTTTTTTTAAACGCCCTATCGCGCAAGCCACAAGAATTTGAGGAAATTTTAAACAAGATTTTGCCAGTATTCATAGACCCGCCTGTGGAGCTTATAAAAAGCGACCTTTCGGCTTTTTTGGAAGACCTTGCAAAAGACAACTACCTGACAAAAGGCGAGACCGCCGAGGAGTGCGACAAAAACGAGCTCCTGTTTTCCTACGACATGGAAAACGCGAAGACCACAACCTATAACTACCTGCAAAATAAGGAAGACCTTGAGCGCTTCCGCGACACTACCGAAATATTTTTTGAGGAGCACCACAAAACTCCGCGCGTGCACGCCTGCCAAATAGAGCTTACAAACCGCTGCAACGAGCGCTGCATACATTGCTACATTCCCCACGAATTAAAAAACAAAATCCTCCCCAAAGAAACCGTCTTTAAAGTGTTAAACGAGCTTCACGAAATGGGCACGCTCGGCCTTACGCTCTCGGGCGGCGAGGCTCTCTGCCACCCCGATATTTGCGAGATTTTGCGCAAGGCGCGCGAGCTCGACTTTTCAATAAACCTGCTCTCAAACATCACGCTTTTAACCGACGAAATTTTGGAGTGCATAAAAGAGGTCAACCCCTCGCTTGTGCAAACCTCGCTCTATTCCATGAACCCCGAAGAGCACGATAAAATTACGCAGCTTAAAGGCTCGCAGCAAAAAACCCTGCGCAACCTTGAGCGTCTAATTGAAACGCAGGTTCCTGTGCAGGTTTCGTGCCCCACAATGCGCACCAACTTCCGCTCATACAAAAAAGTTTTGGAATGGGCTTCGGCGCACCGCTGCAAGGCGCAGACCGACTTTATTATGATGGCCCGCACCGACTTTTCTACCGACAACCTCGACGAGCGCCTGACCCTCGACGAAACAAAGCAGCTAATTGAGGACATGCTTGTTGCCGACGTCGATTACGGCGAATATATAGAGGAATACAAGCCGCGCACAGACATTGAAAAATTGAAGGAAGAGCCCGTCTGCGGCGTGGCAGTCGACAACATCTGCCTTGCGGCAAACGGCACCTACTACCCCTGTTCCGGCTGGCAGGGCTTGGCGGTTGGGACTGTCGATCAGCATTTAAAGGACGTTTGGGAAAACTCCCCCCAGCTTAAAATGCTAAGAAACATCAAAAAGAAAAGCTTCCCGAAATGCCTAAGCTGCGCCGACAAGGATTTTTGCGCCATGTGCCTTGTGCGCAACTTCAACGAAAGCGGCGGCGACATGCTCAAAATTAACGACCACTTCTGCAAGGTCGCGCATCTTAACAAAGAGCTTGTCCTAAACAAAATCAAAAAATGATTTGCGACGCCCATATACACGTTGGCGAGTTCTTCGGCGGGCTGTATTTCACCCCCGAAGAAATCGCCGCGTGGGCGAGGCAAAACAACATAGGCAAATTTTTGTTCTTTCAAACCGCCCGAAGCGGGCGCTACCCCTCCGCCTACGCGCGATTTTTAGAGGACTGCGCCGCCCTCAAAAGCCTCGCGCCCAAAGCGGCAATCCCCGCCCTGTGGCTAAAAATAAGCGCGTTTAAGCATATTGAAAAATACCGCCCGCGCGATTTCGCCGCGCTAAAGCTCCACCCGCAAGTCGAGAAAAATTTAACGGACACCAAAATCGAATTCGCAATAAAAACCGCCGCGGATTTAAATATGCCGCTAATAGTCCACACTTCTTTTGACGAATACTGCTCGTGCCTGCGCATAGGCAAAATTTGCGAACATGCAAAACATTCAGCGGTAATTTTAGCCCACGGCAGGCCTTTTGCGGAGTGCGTAAAAATTTTACAAAACTCAGAAAACATCTATGCCGACACCGCCTACATGCCGCCCGAAGAGGCGGAAAAATTCGCCGAAAGCGGCGTCGCTGGCAAATTGATTTTCGGCAGCGACTTCCCGATAGACCGCCATTTCTTCCCGAACGAAGACGCAAATTTAAGGTACAAAAATTTCATGGAGCGCATGCGAAAAATTCTGCCGCCCGCAGCCATGTTCGAAAATTTCAACAAGCTCTTTAACCCACGCTAACTCTAAAACAGAAAGAAAAATTATATGATAATAAAATTATGGGACTACACAAAATCACTATTCAGCGTCCTCAATGCGGATCTGCCGCAGGACACAGAGGCAGGCTTTGGTTTGCTTTTTGGCATGATTTGGACCCTAATCAAACTGGTATTTTGGCCGGTAGTCTTCGCGCTATGGTGCATCGAAGTTATTATCCGCATTTTGATTTTCCCATTCAAACTTTTCTCAAGGAAATAATAATTTTAAAAAATCGGAGCGAGAAAAAATGCTCCGATTTTTTTATGACGAATTGCAGGCGGGCTATTTTGTTTTCAAATATTTTATCAGCTCTTTGAGGGCGCGGCCGCGGTGGCTTATTTCGTTCTTGCACGCCTCGGGAAGCTGCGCTGTCGTTATCCCCTCGGGAAGCTCGAACAATGGATCGTAGCCGAAGCCGTTTTTGCCCACTGCGCCGTGGTTGATAAAGCCCTCGACTTTCCCCTCGAAGCTCTTTCTTTCCCCGTCCGGGCATATCAGCGCAAGCGCGCACACAAACCTTGCGGTGCGCTCTTTGTCGGGCACATTTTTTAGTTCGCGCAAAAGTTTTTCGTTATTGGCAGCGTCCGCGCCCTCGCCCTTTAAGCCCGCGTATCTTGCGGAGTGCACGCCCGGGTTCCCGCCAAGCGCGTCCACGACTATGCCGCTGTCGTCCGCCAAAACGTACGCCCCCTCGGGCGCAATGCTTTTCAACGCATCCGCCTTGATAAACGCGTTGCCCTCGAAGGTGTCCGCAGATTCGTCGCACTCGGGCATGCCGCCAAGCTCGCTTGCGCCGACAACTTCGCAGTCGAGCCCCCAGGCCTCGAACATCGCCTTTAACTCCCCTATTTTGTGGGCGTTCGAAGAGGCTATGCAAATTTTCTTTTTTGACGGCGCGCAAAATTCGCCGCCCGCAAATTCGTCGTCGGGCTGCGACTGCAAAATGCGCGTTTGAAGCGCGGGCACAAGGTCTGTAAACTCTCCGCTGCCGCCCGCTTTCAGCGCGGAATATACGGCGCCCATTCGCGCGTCGAGATAGTCGAGCATCGAAACGAAAACCGCCTCGGGCGTCGCCGCAATCGCCGCCGCGCCCCACTGCAATTCGCCCTGGTGGCTCAAAATTATGTGCTCCAAGCGCTGCGTCAAATCGTCGTTTAGCTTGCATTTTAAAGCCGCCTTTCGGACAATCCTGAAACCCAAAACGACGTGCCCCTGCAACACCCCTATTTTCGTTTTGTCGGCGGCAAGCCCCTGCGTGTATTCAACAGTCTTGCC
>JAFXRX010000213.1 GCA_017526045.1 Opitutales bacterium | reverse complement strand
TGGGACGAGACGAGAGTTTTGGACGGCAAAATAGGCGAACATGTTTTAATGCTCAGGCGCAAGGGCAATGTTTGGTACGTCGGCGCAATGTCGGCGGGCGAAAAAGAAATTACGCTCGATTTGGGCTTCCTGCCCAAGGGCGAATTTATAATGGAAAGCTTTTCAGACGGCATAAATTCGGACAGGGTGGGTTCGGACTACAAGCGCGAAATAAAAAGCGTAAACTCGGGCTCGAAAATCAAAATAAAAATGACGCGCGGCGACGGCGGCTTTGCCGCGAAAATTTCCCCGCGCGCTTCGCTCAAGTGATTTTTTCTTGATTTAGCCCGCGCTGGGCGGCAAATAAAAACGCGTCCGCAAAATAAAAATTGCGGATGCGTTTTTTTGTTTTTTTAAGGCGGGAGGCGCAGCTCCCCGCGGGGGCAGGGGGGCAAATTTGCCGCGGTGTGCGGTTTGGGTTTGACCATTTTTTATAGTTTTGTTTTTCTTTTGATATAAAGGCGGAACTTTTTTTATAAAGCGTTAAAAAAAACGTTGACAAACTTTCGCCGAAAACTAATTTCAAACGATTGAGAAAACAAAACAGGAGTATTTTTTGATGGAAAAGGGGAAAAGAAGGGCAAATTTTAGCTTGGTGGAAATGCTGATATTTTTCGGCATTTTCGCGGTCGTCGTTCTGTTCTTTTATTCTAATTATTTTAAGATGAAAGAGCGCAGCCGCATGCGCGTGGCGCAAACCTACATACAGGAAACGCTGCCTTCCGCCCTCGAGGCGTACAAGATTGACATCGGCGAGTATCCCGCCGACGAGCAGGGCTTGGAGGCCTTGCTCTCCGCGCCCTTGGGGCTTGAAAAGAAGTGGAAGGGCCCGTACATTCCATGCAAAAAATTGCTCGACCCGTGGGGCAACGACTATCTTTACACTTTCCCGAGCACGCAGGGCGACGGCGAGTACGACTTGTGGTCGCGCGGCCCCGACGGAATTCCCTCCGCCGACGACATCGCAAACTGGAAAATCGAAAAAAACGAATAGAAAAATATGACTGCCGCTGCTACTGCCAAAAAAATAATACTTACGCTGAAAAAACGAAAGCTTAAAATATCCTGCGCCGAATCGTGCACGGGCGGGCTTTTGGCGGACGCGTTTGTGGGCGTTTCGGGCGCAAGCGAAGTCTTTTTGGGCTCGCTGGTCTGCTACGACCCCAAAATCAAGAGAGACGTTTTGGGCGTTAAAAATTCGACAATAAAGCGCGGCGTCGTAAGCGAAGAGTGCGCAAAAAAAATGGCAAAAAAAGCCCGCGGGCTCTTCAAGTCCGACATAGCGCTTTCTTCAACAGGCTACGCCGAAAAATCGGACGACCCGAATATCCCCGACGGCACGATATTTATCGCGCTTTCCTCAGCCGAAAAAAATATTTGCGAAAAAATCGTTACCAAATCGAGCCGCAACGCGAACCGAAAAGCGGCGGCGAATGCCGCGCTGAAATTGCTCGAAAAATTTTTAAAACAATAGCGAAAGGAACCAACTTACCATGGACAGAAGAACCTTCTTAAAAGGAATGGGGGCGGCGATTTTTCTGCCGACCATAATCCCCGCGTCGGCTCTGGGGCGGGACGGCTTTGTAGCTCCAAGCAACAGGGTTGTTATGGGCTCAATCGGGCTCGGCGGCATGGGCTCGAACAACACAAGGTCGTTTTTGGGCGACAAGAGGGTGCAGCTTGTCGCGCTCTGCGACCCCTGCATGAAAGACAACCGCTACGGCTACAGCCACAACGCAACCTGCGGCGCGCTCGCCTTCAAGGAAAAAAACAATTTAACTGACGTTAAAATCTACAAGGATTTCCGCGAGCTTTTGGCGCGGGAAGACATCGACGCCATAACAACAGCCACCCCCGACCACTGGCACGCCATAATCGGGATTGCATGCGCAAACGCGGGCAAGGACGTCTATGGCGAAAAGCCGCTTACCCGCACAATCGAGGAGGGCAGGTATCTTTCAAACGCGGTGCGCAGAAACGGCGTAATTTGGCAGACGGGCTCCTGGCAGCGTTCGCAGCACGATTTTTGGTACGCCGCCGAGCTTGTCAGAACCGGCGCAATAGGCAAGGTGAAGCTAATTAAAATAGGGCTGCCGCGCAACAACGAAATAAAGCCGCTCGCGCCCGAGCCCGTCCCCGAAACTCTCGACTGGGACTTGTGGCTCGGCCCCGCGGCTTTTGCTGATTTCCACCCCTTCCGCGCCTTCACAACATGGCGCTTCTTCACCGAATACAGCGCGGGTAAAATCGGAGACTGGGGCGCGCACCACCTCGACATTGCGCAGTGGGCTATGGGCTACCATTTGCAGGGCGCAAAAACAATCGAGCCTTTAAATGTTTCATGGCCAAAAGACGGCTTTTACGACTCCCCCACAACTTTCACAGTCCGCTACACATACGA
>JAFXRX010000212.1 GCA_017526045.1 Opitutales bacterium | reverse complement strand
GTGGCGTTTTATGAAAGCAAGAAGGGAGGGGTCTTCTGCGATATTCATAGTGCCCGGGCCGCCCGAAACTATTACGGCGTCGAAAGTCGCGTCTTTTACGCTTTCAAAAAACACGTCGGCTCTTATTTGCACTCCGCTTCTGCCCGAGGTTTCGAGGTTTGCGGACATGGTCGCGATTTTTACGTCCGCGCCCGCGCGCTTTAAAATGTCGATGGGGGCGATTGCCTCCGTCTCCTCAAAATTTTTGAAAATTATTACGAGTGCGCTTTTCATGCTGCAAATAGTTTTATTATTTTTGTGAAAAAACTTCTACATTTTGGGCGTTTTTTATTTGCGGGTCGAGAGTATTTATAAAATTTTTTACGCCGAGGTAAAAAGCTTCGGGCGCGAGATTGGGGACGTCGTAGTGCCCCGCGCCCTTTATCGACGCGAAAAATTTGGGCGCGTTTGCGCTCTCAAAGAGGATTTCGGAGTTGAAATGCCTTATGATGCAGTCGCGCGTTCCGTGGAAAATCAGCACGGGGCAATGGACGTCTTTTAGCTTTTGCGCGTTGTTTAGCATGTCCCAGGGCAGCAGGTTTTTTGGCGTCTGCGTCTGGAACGCCGAGGCAAAGCCGCACATAAGCACAAGGCATCTTGGATTGTATTTTTTTGCGAGGAAAGATGAGGGCGCAGACCCCATCGAATAGCCGAAAATTGCGATATTTTTTGCGGGGATTTTTTCTTCGTTTATAAGATATTCCATTGCCGCCTGCGCGCAGGCTTCTATATTCTTTGCGCTCGATTTGAGCCCGCTTTGCCCGTAGCCGAAATAGTCGTATGCAAAAACCGAGAAGCCGAGATTGTGCAAATGCTCGAGCTTCGGCATGATTTCAATCAAGTCCTCGCCGTTGCCGTGCGAAAAAATAATTGTGTATTGCGCTTCGGGGTTCTTCAAAAAAATCGAGCAGATTTCAGCCCCAAGCGGAGTGGGCAGCATTTTAAGCCGCGGGTCGGTTTTTAAATTGTACGAGGGCTTTGGCGCGGGGAATGCGATTTTATCCGCGAAAAGATACGCGAACAAAGAGAGAGCCGCGTATGCCAAAACAGCGCAGACTGCAACTTTTGCCGCTATTTTTAGTATGCAAAAAATCATGGCATGTCGAGCTTGCGCCAAAGCTCTGGCGCGATTGTTTCGGGCCGGTCGGTCGGCTTGATTTCGGGGTTTTCCTCAAGCCACTTCAGGGCGCGCCCGTCGTTTAGGTCTTTTAAAATCGAAAAAATCTGCTTTCTGCGCCGCGAGAAAATTTTGCGCATGAGCTCTTTTGTATGCGGCTTGAAAATAAAGGGTTTTTCCAGAATTTCTAGCGCAAGCAAAACCGAGTTTACTTTGGGGCGCGGGTAAAAGCACGAGGCGGATACCTTGTGGGCGCACTTTACGGAGTATGCGGAGTTTAGAAATATCGAAATCGGCGAAAATTCGCTCGTGGATTTTTTTGCCGCAAAACGCGCCGCCGCCTCCTGCTGCAGCATAAGCGACATCTTTTGCGGAAGCCTGCCGGACAAAACCTTTTCAAGCCAAATCGTGCTTATTGCGTAGGGGAGGTTTGCCACGATTTTAAAGTCT
>JAFXRX010000211.1 GCA_017526045.1 Opitutales bacterium | reverse complement strand
TGGTGCGCATTTCAAGGACGTTTTCGCCCTTCTTTAAATTCAAAACCAAATACTTTAAGCGCGTCTGGTTTCTCTGCTTGTTCTCGCCGACCTTCTCGCCGTTGAAGAAAATTTCGGCATAGCCCGGGAAGTTGAAAGAAACACCCGTTTGAATGTTCTTCTTCGCGCTTATGGTTCTTGTGAAGACGTACGTGCCGTCCTTCTGGCGGATTTTGCGCCACGAGCCGTAGTCGGTGCCCGCCTTCTTTATAATGCTTTCCTGCTCGGCTCTGAATTTTGCGAACTTGTCGTAAAAATCCTTATATGTTTCGGCAAACGTCGCCTTCTTGTCGAACATCTGCCGCGCCGCGTTCTGGGCGTCGGCCTCGGTAATCGAGACAGCCGCAAGCGACGTGCCGCAAAACAGCGCAGCCGCCGTAAAAACGAATAGAAACTTTTTAATCATAAAACCTTTCGAGTTTTGCAAGTTCAGTATGTATTGCAGCCCGCGCATCCCCCCGATGCAAACTGCGTTATATTCTTCGGTTTTTTCATTTATTTAATTGAACAAATAAACAAATTCAAACCTAAAATATGTTTTATATTTTAAGTATCATTCTAAAAGTCAAATCTTTTTTTCTTGCAACGCAAAAAATTTTTTTTAATAAGGGTGTCGAAAAATGAATGATACCGGATTTTGGCAAGCCGCAAAACACCGATATAAAAAGTTATAAGATAGCAAATGAAAAAAATTTTTCTAACAGCCGCAAGCCTTGCAATGCTCGCCCTGCCCCCGCTTTGGGGCGCGGAAGAGAGGTTTTTTGGCGATGTAATCGACTACGGCGCGGAATATTTGAGCCCCGAATACATTTCCGTTTCCGAAGGCGGGAATGTCGCCGTCGGCTGCAAGACGGGCGACTGCGTGATATTTTTAAAAGACGGCAAAACCGCGGGCAAAGTCGAGCTCGGCGCGAGAGTCTCGGGCGTGAAATTCGCAGACGACAATATTTTATACGTAACCACCCTCGGCGAAAACGGCAAGCTCTGCAAAATCGACGCGAAGAATTTTAAGCTTATCAACTCCTGGGCAGTCGGGCATTTCCCGACCGCGCCCGCTGTATCGCAGGACGGCAAATTCGCGTACGTTGCAAACCAGTTCGCAAACGCAATCCGCAAAATCGACACGCAAACAGGCAAAGAAGCCACCGCGGGCAAGGCGGTGCACGAGCCCTATGCAATGAAGCTTACCCCCGACGGCAAGGAGCTTGTAATCGCAAACCACCTGCCCGAGCCAAAAGGCGGTCTCTACGAAGAAAATATAGGCTGCGCGATTTCCGTTCTGGACGCGGACACTCTCAAAACTCTGGCAAAAATCGAGCTGCCCAACGGCGCGATAAACTGCAAGGACATCGCAATTTCAAAAGACGGCAAAACAGCCTACGCAACCTACGTCCTCGCGCGCTTCAACGTGCCCACGACGCAGCTTGAAAGGGGCTGGGTGAACACAAACGCGGTCGCGATAATCGACCTTAAAAACAGAAAGCGGCTCGCAAGCTTCCTGCTCGACGAAAACACTCTTGGCGCGGCAAACCCCTGGGGGATAGCCATCTCGCCCGACGAAAAATTTTTGGCTGTGGCAAGCGCGGGCACGCACGAAGTCAGCATGATAGATCTTGACGCGCTCAAAGAGCGGCTCGCGGCCCCGCGCGCTCCAAAAGCCCCCGCAATCGAGGACGACCTAAACTTCCTCTCCGAAATCCGCACGCGCGTCGATTTGGACGGCTTGGGGCCGCGCAATACCGCATGGTTTGGCAATAAATTGTACGTTGCCGAATACTATTCCGACGACGTCGCAACGGTAGATGCGGACATGGATTTTGAAGTGGAGCATATCGACATCGGCGGCAACCCGAACATGACAAAGCCGCGCATGGGAGACTTGTATTTCAACGACGCGAGAATGTGCTTCCAGCAATGGCTCTCGTGCGCGACCTGCCACCCCGCAACTCGCTCGGACAACCTGAATTGGGACTTGGTAAACGACGGCATCTGCAACCCCAAGCAGTCAAAGTCGATGCTGTTTGCGCACTTCACCCCGCCGACAATGATAACGGGCGTGCGCAAAGACGCCGAAACATGCGTGCGCGCGGGGCTTATCTACATACAGTTTGTCGAAAGGAGCGAAGAGGACGCGCAGTGCGTGGACGAATTTATGAAACGCCTGAAGCCCGTGCCGAGCCCCTACGCGCCAAACGGGGAGCTCTCCGACGAGGCGGCATACGGGCAGACGCTTTTTGAAAGCGCGGGCTGCATCCACTGCCACAAGGGCGAATATTTTACGGACATGAAGTTCCACGATTTAAAAACCGCGGAAGGCCCCGACGTGGGCAGAAAGTTCGACACGCCGACGCTGCGCGAAGTTTGGAGATCCGCGCCCTACCTTTACGACGGCAGGGCAAAGACGATTTTCGACATGCTCAAACACTTCAATAAAGACAATCTCCACGGCGACACCAAAGACCTCACGGACGAAGATCTAAAAGCCCTTGAAGCTTACATACTAACTTTATAGGGACGCGGGCGAAATAAAAGAGCTTAAACTTCATAGAATTGCACTCGCTCGCTTGGTTTTGCTTCGCAAAATCCGCGCTGTTCTCGCCCTTGCGGGTAAAAAACGCAAGGGCGTTTTTTATGCTCCCCAAAAGCTTTTGCTGCGCAAAACTTTTGTGGTCCGCGATCAAAAAAGCCTGCTCGGTCAAGTATGTTTTAATACACTCCGCTCGCAGGACTAATTTCCCAAAAAGTTTTTTTTCAAAAACATTTTTGGGAGCCCTATATTTTTTGCTGTGCTCGTTCTATTTTGTTTAAACTCTTTTCTTTGCGCCCGCTACAAACAACTTAATGAAAAAAATAGTCCTTTAAAAAAAGAATTAAAAATTTTTTTCGGATGCGGCGAAGCCGCTCTAATTTTTTTTTTTAACTATTTCTTGAAATGTTGCGTGCTCCCGCCTTGTGCGTCTGGGAACTCTAAGCACTATCTTCGTGTGCGTCTGGAGAGGTTGTGAGTGGTAAAAAGCGGTCAAAATGCGCGATGCTCTTGTGTTTTACGAGCGGGGAGCTGTACTAAGTACTGCCCCCCGAGTAAAACCAAGATGGAGCGCAAGGAATAAAAAAGCAAACTTCTTTTTCGGATGCGGCGAAGCCGCTCTTTTATTAAAACTATTTTCCTAAAATAGTTTGCTTTTTTATTCCGGTTTTCACCGCTTTTTACAAAAGCTTGAAGAAGTCGTTGCCCTTATCGTCCACTAAGATGAAGGCGGGGAAGTCCACAACTTCTATCTTCCAAACAGCCTCCATGCCCAATTCGGGATACTCGACAAGCTCAACCTTCTTTATGTTTGTCTTCGCCAAAAGCGCGGCGGGGCCGCCAATAGAGCCCAAATAAAAGCCGCCATGCTTCTTGCACGCGTCGGTGACGGCCTGCGAGCGGTTGCCCTTTGCAATCATAATCATGCTGCCGCCGTTTTCCTGGAACAAATCGACATACGGGTCCATTCTGCCCGCAGTCGTCGGGCCGAAAGAGCCCGAGGGCATCCCCGCGGGAGTTTTCGCGGGCCCCGCGTAATAGACGGGGTGGTTTTTGAAATACTCGGGCAGCCCCTCGCCGTTTTCGAGGCGCTCGCGCAGCTTGGCGTGCGCAATGTCGCGCGCGACGATGATAGTGCCGTTGAGGCTCAAGCGCGTCTTTACTGGATACTTTGAAAGCTCCGCCAAAACTTCCTTCATGGGGCGGTTTAAGTCGATTTTTACGGCGCCGTCGCCAGTGTTTACATTGCGGTATTTTTCGGGAATGAACCTGCCGGGGTTTGCTTCGAGCTCCTCAATCCATACGCCGTTTTCGTCGATTTTGGCCTTTGCGTTGCGGTCTGCCGAGCACGATACGCCCAAGCCCACGGGGCAGGACGCGCCGTGGCGGGGCATTCTTATGATGCGCACGTCGAGGGCGAAATATTTGCCGCCGAACTGCGCGCCGATGCCGAGCTTGTGCGCCTCTTCAAGCACGAGCTTTTCGAGCTCGACATCGCGGAATGCGTGGCCGTATTTGTTGCCCGAAGTCGGCAGATTGTCGAGATATTTTGTGGAGGCGAGCTTTACGGTTTTGAGGTTCATCTCCGCGCTCGTGCCGCCGATTACAAAAGCCAAGTGGTACGGCGGGCATGCGGCGGTGCCGAGCGTCTTCATTTTTTCAATCATGAAGCTTACAAGGCGCTTTGGCGTTAGCAGAGCTTTCGTCTCCTGGTAAAGATAGGTTTTGTTTGCGGAGCCGCCGCCCTTTGCCACGAACAAAAATTCGTACTTGTCGGAATTGTCGGCGTAAATGTCGATTTGCGCGGGGAGGTTGCAGCCTGTGTTCACTTCGTCCCACATGTTCAGCGGGGCGTTTTGCGAGTAGCGCAAATTGTTTTGCGTGTAGCATTCAAAAACGCCTTTTGAGAGAGCCTCGGCGTCGTCGCAATCAGTCCATACGCCCTGGCCGTTGTGCGCGACAATAGTCGCCGTTCCCGTATCCTGGCAGAACGGCAAAATTCCGCCCGCCGCGACTTCGGCGTTTCTAAGCATCGTAAGGGCGACCGACTTGTCGTTTTCGGAGGCGTTTTCGTCCTCCAAAATGTCGGCGACCATTTTCAGGTGCGCGGGGCGCAGCATGAATGCGACGTCGTGGAAGCCCACTCGCGCGAGGGTTGTCAGAGCCTCCTTCGAGACTTTCAAAATTTTTCTGCCCTCGAATTCCGAGACCGAAACGCCCTCTTTTGTGATGAGCCTGTATTTTGTCTCGTCCTTGCCGTGCGGGAACATTTCCTGATATTTAAACTCGACGTCTGCCATTTCCGTAAGAATTTAGATTGATTGCGTTGTTAAAAATATTTCAAAAAAAGTAAGCGCAAAAAGCGCGTTTAGTCAAGAATTCAGTTTTTTAAATCCGACAAAGGCGAAGGCGGCGGGGTTTCGAGCCAAGAATTGTCGGGGGAAGCGGACATTTTCAAGATTAGCTCGCCGCCAGCCAAAATCTGCGAATGCCTAATCCACGCCTGCTTCAAGGGCTTGCCGTTTAATGTTGCGCCGGCGACATAGAAGTTTTTATCCGACAAATTTTCAGCCTTCACAACAAACGACTTGCCGCCTTTTAGGTTGAACTTCACCTCGTCAAACGAGGGCGAGCCGATAAAATAATAGTCCTGCCCCGCGGCGGGGAAAAGCCCCATCGCGCTCCAAGAAAACCACGCGCCAAGCGCGCCCGAGTCGTCGTTGCCGGGAATGCCCGCCGAGTGCGCGCCGAAACACGACTTCACCTTGCAAACCCTCTCCGCGGTCTTGTCGTGGCGATTTGCAAAAATGTAAAGATAGGGCGTCAGGAAAAACGGCTCGTTTGAGATGTCGCATTTGCCGTTGAAAAATTCGTCCAAACGCTTTGTGAAAGCTTCCGCGCCGCCGCACTTTTCAATTAGAGACTTCATATCCTGCAAGACGTAAAAAGAATACGTCCACGAATTGCCCTCGTAAAAAGTGTCGCCGCCCCACGAGCAGCCGTCCATCGGGGTGAAGGGCTCGAGCCACCTGCCGTCGCGGTGCTTCGGGCGGATGAAGCCCTTGAAGCCCGAATGCTCCAAATTTTCGTCCCAGACATTTTGCCATTGCCCCGCGCGGGCGGCGTACTTTTTTGCGTCGTCGTTTTTGCCGAGGGCGCGCGCCATCTGCATTAGGCAAAAGTTGTTGTAGGCGTACTCCACATTCTTGCAGCCCGACATCTTAAAGCCCTCGACTGAAAGATAGCCCAAACTATGCCAGTCTTTCAAGCCGCCCCTGCCCTCCTTGTAGCCGTCGGCGGGCTCGTTTTCGGCGTCGGCTTTAACGGCGGCGTAGGCGTCGAGCCAATTTACGCCCTTCAAGCCCTTTGCAAACGCGTCTGCAATATAGACGTCGGCATTGCTGCCGCCCTGCGTGCGCCCGTTGCAGTTGCCGCTCCTGCCGTCGGGCAGAAAGCCCTCGCGCTTCTGAATGTCAACCAAAGCGCGGATGATGTCCGCCTGCCTGCGCGGCGCAATCAAAGTAAGCAGCGGGCCCGAAGTGCGGAAAGTGTCCCAAATCGCGTAAAAATCGTCGTAGTAAGGCTCGCTCGATTTCCACAGCGGGTTTTCGCCAGTCCTGTCGGAAGGCATGAGCATGGCATGATACAGCCCCGTGTAAAAAATCTTCTTCTTGTCGTCGGAATCCGACTTTGCTTCGACCGCGCCCAAAGCCCTGTTCCACGCCGCAACCGCGCGGCTGCAAGCTGCGTCGAAATCGAAATTTTTAATCTGTTTTACATTCGCCTTCGCCTTTTCGACGCTGACAAAAGATATGCCTATTTTAAGATGCACAACCCTCTCGCCCGAGCCGCCAAATTCGAGCCACGCGCCCGACTTTTCCGCGCCCTGCGCCGAAACCTTGCGCTGGTTTTTCAAAACCTCGCCGCCCTTGAACACGCCGAATTTCGCTGCGGGCGCGTCGGCGACCGCGTAGAAATAAACAGTGTAGGGCTCTTTTTGCAAATTCCAGCCGCCGCGCACGCTCGTGTGCCCCGCGACTTCGCATTTTGACAAAACTTCGGCGGAACTGCCGCACAAATGCTGCCCCTCGCCCGCGATGTCGTTGAAAAGCAAATGCCCCGCATCGAAAATAATTTTTGCGCCCTCTTTGGCGGGGAATGAAAATTTGTAAATTGCCGCTTTCTCAGAGGCTGCGATTTCCGCTCGGATTGCATAGCGCGTCAAATCGACCCCGTAATAGCCGAGGCGCGAAACTTCGTTTGCCCGCGCGGAGGAAATGTCGGAGATGTTCAATTCGCCGTTTGCGGGCATAATAAGAATGTTGCCGTACTTCGCCCCGCCGCCCGTTCCGCTTACGTGGGTCTGGCTAAATCCGTTGATGTTGCCGTTGTCGCCCCAGCCGCCGTTGCGGCCGTTGTCGCCCGTGTCGGGCGAGGGCTTTATCATCCCGAAAGGCATGTAGGGCCCGATGAATATGCTGCCGCCGCCGCGCGAGCCAATCCAGGTGTCGACAAAATCGGCGGGGGTTTGAGCCTGCGCAAAACATGACGCCGCGCAAAAGAAAGCCAAAAAATATTTCGCAAATTTCATAATCAATAAAAATTTCAAAACAAACTAAACGGAAAATCCGCCGAAAACAAGACGCTAAAAAAAGACGCCGATTTTATTTTCGGCGCCTTTTAAAACCCAAGCGGCTAAGCCTTGTACTTTTTGAAAAGCAGCGCGCCGTTGTGGCCGCCAAAGCCCAAGTTCGTGCTGATTGCAACGTTCAAGTCCGCCTTCCTTGCGACGTTTGGCACATAGTCCAAATCGCATTCGGGGTCGGGGGTCTCGTAGTTGATTGTGGGCGGGACAATTCCCGTTTCAATCGCCTTTGCGCAAACAGCGGCCTCAATCGCGCCCGCGGCGCCGAGCAGGTGGCCTGTCATGCTCTTTGTGGAGCTTACCATGAGCTTTTTGGCGTGCTCGCCGAAAACCTTTTTGATTGCGAGCGTTTCAAACTTGTCGTTGTACTGCGTCGAAGTGCCGTGCGCGTTGATGTAGTCCACTTCTTCGG
>JAFXRX010000210.1 GCA_017526045.1 Opitutales bacterium | reverse complement strand
TGAGGATTTCAGCCTCAAACGACACGCCAATGGGCTCGACATAAAATTTGTCCTCCGCCGCGAATGCAGAGGCGCAAAGGACTGCGTTTAAAATTATAGCCAGAAATTTTTTCATATTTAATTTGAAATTATTAGCCGACTATTTTTACCCCCCTGGAAAAGTCAACAAAAAAACGCCCCGCAAGGCGCGGGGTTGGGAAAGATTTTTTTTAAAAAAGCTTGACGCAAGCGATATAGGGTATAGGGGTATATTCTATACAAGAAAAATGCCGAAAGGAAAATTTATGAAGAAGAGCCATAGTCAAACAAAACACGCGCATTGCCGCACGGAAGACGAAAAGAAAAAGCTTGTCCTGCGCCTAAACCGCATCGAAGGCCAGATAAGGGGCATCGCGAAAATGGTGGAATCCGACCAGGAGTGCATTGAAATTCTGCGCCAAATCTCCTCCATTTCGGGCGCGCTGCACGGCGTCTGGACGCGCGTTGTTGGCGACCACCTCAAAGGCTGCATCAAAGACGCCCTCAAAAAGCAGGACGAAACGCTCGTGGACGAGCTTGTGGAGCATTTGAGAAAAGTGAGGTAAAAATATGTCGTGCTGCTGCCACAATAGCGGGCATGAAAGCCCCGACGCGGGCTCTTCGGCTTGCTGCCACAGCCATTCAAAAGAACATTCGCGCTGCGGGCAAAACCGCGGCGGCAATTCGTGCTGCTGCTGTTCCCCCGCAGGCGAAGGCAAAAAAATTTTATCAGACAAAGCCCGCATTTTTATCTCGCTTGCCGCCCTTGTTTTGAGTTTTTGCGCGTCTTGCGGCTGGGTCGGCTGGCGCGGCTTTCCGATGTCGGATCCAGCGTGGATTGCCGTTATTTTGTGCGGGCTGCCGATAATGTCCGCGGCAAGAAGCGCGATAATTTTAAGGAAAAAGCCGACCGCCGCCCTGCTTATAACAATAGCGATGCTTGCCGCCATTTTGCTGCAAATAATCTGCGTTTTAAATCCGGAAATCCGGGGCGGCCATTCGCATGGAAGCTACATTTTCGCGGCGGGCGAAATCGCGTTTTTGATGGCTCTTGGCAAGATGCTCGAAGACATCACCATTAAAAAAACGCGGCGCGGAATTGAAAATTTAGTAAGGCTCTCCCCAAAAAAAGCCCTGAAAAAATCCGGCGAAAATTTTGAGGAAATCGACGCGGCCCAAATCGCCCCGGGCGACATTTTGCTTGTCATGCCATTTTCTACAATCCCCGCAGACGGCGTAATTTTAAAGGGGTTTGCCTCTATAAACCAGGCGAATTTGACGGGCGAGAGCGTGCCTGTCGAAAAATCGGAGGGCGACGAAGTTTTGGCGGGGACTGTGAACGGCGGCACGCAAATCGAAATCCGCGCGGCAAAAGACGCATCTCAAACCGCCCTATCCAAAATGATTGCCCTTGTCAAGGCTTCGTTCCTCTTTGGGCACGAAATACAGGTTTATCTTTTCTTTTTTCACCGGGAATGCTATATTGGAAGTAACACAGGATCAAGGAGGAGATCGACATGGAACTGAAGGGAAGCAAGACCGAGAAGAATCTGCAGGAAGCCTTTGCCGGCGAAAGCCAGGCCCGGAACAAGTACACCTACTTTGCCTCCAAGGCGAAG
>JAFXRX010000018.1 GCA_017526045.1 Opitutales bacterium | reverse complement strand
ACTTCAGGCAGGACGACCTGCGCAGGCTTTCCGCGCGCGGCATCGGGCTTGGCGGGCTGGAAATCAAAGACGGCGGGCAAACTTTCTTTTGGCGCGGAAAATACCATATGAATTTCAACAGGCGCGACACAATCGAAGTGCGCCTTGGCGTCGCGGAAAACTACGAGCCCGAAATCCCGCAGCCCGTCCGCGAGTGCCCCTACGTGCTGCTTGCAAATTCGAGCCCGCAAACCCAAACAAAAGTTTTGGACGCCGTAAAAAAGCCCGAATTCTGCGTCTTGGACACAATGAATTTGTGGATTGAAACCGCGCAGGAAGAGCTGAAAAAACTCATAAAGAGGGTCGACCTTCTCATACTGAACGACTCCGAGGCGATGCAGCTTGCAAACGAAAGCAACGCCGTTGTTTGCGGCGACATCCTAAGGCAAATGGGCGCAAAATCCGTAATCATAAAGAAAGGCGAGCACGGCGCGATGCTCTTCCACGACGACGGCTTTTTCACAATCCCCGCCTACCCCGTAAGGGTTCTGCGCGACCCCACCGGCGCGGGAGACTCGTTTGCGGGGGCTCTTATCGGCCGCCTCGCAAAAGACGGCGAAACAGGCTTCCGCGCGATAAAGCGCGCGATGCTCTCAGCGGCGGCAACGGCGTCGATGACTGTCGAAACCTTTTCGTGCCGCAAGCTCGAGGAGGCGGGCGAAGCCGAAATATTGAAGCGCGAAAACTACATTAGCCAAATTTCATCGATTTAAAAAATGACTGACGACACTGTAATAGAAATCGCAAAGCGCGCGCGCGCCGCCGCCCTGAAGCTCGCCGTTGCAAGCTCCGAGGCGAAGAACCTTGCCCTTCTTAAAATCGCCGAGCTAATCGAGCAAAACGAGGCGCAAATCGCCGCGGAAAACGCCAAAGACCTTGCGGCGGCAAGCGGAATTTCAGCCGCATTCAAGGACAGGCTGACCCTAACCCCGAAGCGCATCGCCGCAATGGCGGAGGGCGTGCGCCAAGTCGCCGCCCTGCCCGACCCCGTCGGCAAAATTTTAGACGAAAAAGTCCGGCCCAACGGGCTGAAAATCCAAAAGGTACAAACGCCCATAGGCGTCATAGGCATAATCTACGAAAGCCGCCCGAACGTAACAATAGACTGCGCCGCGCTCTGCCTTAAAAGCGGCAACGCGGCGATTTTGCGCGGCGGAAAAGAGGCGTTTTTGACGAATATGCGCCTTGCCTCCATCGTATCCCAAGCCCTCGAGGAATGCGGGCTCGGCGCGGACTGCGTCCAGATTATCCCCACCCCCGACCGCTCGGCGATGAACGCGCTTTTGAAGCTCGACTCTTTCGTAAACTGCATAATCCCGCGCGGCGGCGAAAGCCTCATACGCTTTGTCGTTGAAAATTCCACAATCCCAGTAATCAAGCACTACAAGGGCGTGTGCAATCTTTATATCGACGCCGACGCGGACGAAAAAATGGCTGTGGACATCGCGGTCAACGCGAAGTGCCAGCGCCCCTCCGCCTGCAACGCCGCGGAAAATCTGCTTGTCGCGCGCGGAGCGGAAAAAATATTTCTTGAAATCGCGCGGGAGCTTTCCGCGCGCGGCGTCGAAATCCGCGCAAAAGCCGACGCCAAAAAATTCCTCGAAGAAAACTCCGTTAAAGTCTCGGACGCGGCGGACGAGGATTTTTACACGGAGTACTGCGACTATATAATTTCCGCGGCGTTTGTCGGCGGCGTGGACGAGGCGATAAAATTTGTAAACTCGCGGGGCTCGGGGCACTCCGACGCGATAATAACAAACAGCAAAGAAAACGCCGAAAAATTCCTGAACGGCGTCGACTCTTCCTGCGTGTACTGGAACGCCTCGACGCGCTTTACGGACGGCTTCGAATTCGGCCTGGGCGCGGAAATCGGCATCTCGACCGACAAGCTGCACGCGCGCGGCCCCATGGGGCTCAACGAGCTGTGCTCGTACAAATACAAAATTTTCGGCGAAGGGCAAACGAGGGACTAAAACTATGAAATTTTTACTGCGGCTTTTTAAAAGAAACCCGATCGCGTTTTTGCTTTCGTCCGCGCTGACGGCGGCGGTTGTGGCGGCGACGCTGGTTTCGTTCGCGGCGATACTCGTCTCGGTGAACACGCCGAGAATTTTGCGCGAAAGGTTTATGGACAGAACCGGATTTTTCATGAGCAGCGAAAATATCTTCGTGAATATTTTCACCGGCGCGGCGGAAATCGACAACCTGCACATATCGCCGCCGCAGGAGTTCAAGGACGGGGATTTCTTTTTTGCCGACAAAATAAGGCTGAAATTCGACCCCTGGGAATTCCTCAAGGGCAAGCTGCTCATAACGGAAATTTCCGTAAATGCGCAAAAATTAAAATGCGTGAAAATTTCAGCCTCGCGCTACTCCGTGCGCGACTTCATATACTCGTTCCCCGCGTTCGCCGAATTTGCCGAGGGCGAAGGCTTCAAGTCTTTCAAAATGCAAATCGGCGAAATAGACTACATCGACAATTCCGACCCGAAAATGCCGCTCAAGTGGAATTCCAAGGAAAAGTTCGAGCTTGAGCTCGGCGGCATTTCAAGCGCCGAAGAATGGAAAAAGGCGGCGGAAAAAGCCTTCGAAAAAGCGGGGGCGAGT
>JAFXRX010000209.1 GCA_017526045.1 Opitutales bacterium | reverse complement strand
CCAGGGCGTCGACTATGTAAAGTTCATCCGCAAGTTCGCCGACCGCATTTTCCACGTCCACGTCAAGGACGCGTGGTGGGGGCATGGCAACGGAGAAGCGGGCGTATTCGGCGGGCACACCGAATTTACCGACCCGCGCCGCTATTGGGACTTCCGCTCCCCCGGCCATGGCGACGTAAACTTTGAGGAAATCATAGTCGCGTTGAACGACATCAAGTACAAGGGCCCCCTCTCGGTTGAATGGGAAGACGGGCGCATGGACAGGGTTCACGGCGGCACGGAAGCTTGCGCGTTCACACGCAAGATTGATTTCCCGACATCGGATGTGGTGTTTGACTCGGCGTTCGATAAGTCAAATCAATAATCCTAAGGGGATTCCTCAAAAAAGAAGCAAGGCGGCAATAGTTAAATATTGTCGCCTTTTTACTTGAAATACTATTTGACACGCCTAAGTTGGAGCAACGCGGCATTAAAGAAAAAGTGCACTTATAAAAAAGAGAGTAGGGGAATTGCAAAAAAAATAGTTGCATTTAGGTAAGGGTATGCTAAAATTCATTGAGTTGACAAAAAAAATCTTGTATTTGCAAAATTGCCTATGCGGGGTTTTCTTTGGCGGCTTTGGGCGCGCGCTGCGTCCCAAAATTTTTTAAATTATTTCCCCGTCTTAATCCCGATTTCCGTTAGTCGAAATTTTTTGGCATGGAAGTGTGGGGTTGCTTTTTTTTGATTGCTTCCTCTCCCGAAAGAAAACTTCTAACTTGCGAATTTTTGCGAACTTATGCTTTTTTTACTGTAAAAACGGGCGTTTTTGGGCGTAGAAATGGCATTTTTTGCTTGAAAATAAAAAAATTTTTTTAAGAATTATAACCACAAAAACAGATATACATTATGCAAGAAGAAAACTGTAAATCATCATTCTCATACACGTTGGCATTCTGGCTGCTGCGCTTTTGGCTCGCGGCAAGAGCCATAGGCACCGGCCTTGTTAAATTCCAGGGCGAGGGGCAAAAAGTCAAGGCGGAATTCGCCGACATGGACGCCGAAACATTGCAGGCGGTCGGCGCGGAGGCTTTTGACAAGGTTCAAACTTTGGGCTTCCAGTTCTACCACGGCTTGCCCGCAAAAGGCCCGATGAGCGTCGAAGGCTTCACGGCAAGCCCGCTTATGCCCTCTTTCATGGTTCAGCCTTACGCCTACGTTTTGGGCTATGCGCTCATCGCTTTGGGCTTGGCTTTGCTTCTGGGCGTTTGCACCCGCATCACCCTCTTCTTGATGGGCCTTTTATACATCTCTTTGACTTACGGCTTCATCATTCTCGAGCCGACTTTGCGCGACGCTTCCGCGGCGGGCATCGCTTTCCTGGGCGTGCACATGATTATGATTGTGGCGGCTCTCTTGCTTTCAAAGTACAACAAATTTGAGCTTTTGCCGTGCGGCAAGCTTCCTTGCTGCTGCAAGTGCGAAAAATAAAAAAAGGGGGAAATAATATGGAATATACAAGACGCGACTTCTTAAAACTTGCGGGCTTGGCGGGCGGCGGCCTCATGATGTCGTCGGGCGTCGCCAGGGCGCAGGATGCAAAAATCGCTCCGAGCGAGGAAATCAACCTTGCCATGGTCGGCTTGGGCGCGGAGGGCAATGTCCTTTTGGACAGCCTTCTCAAAATCCCGGGCGTCCGCTTCCGCGCAATCTGCGACATCTGGAAAACCCAGCGCGTCCGCGCGCGCGGCAGAATTTTGGGCATGACCACCAAGCTCGGCAAAAAGACAGACCTCAAAGACCACATGTACGAGGACTACAAGGAT
>JAFXRX010000208.1 GCA_017526045.1 Opitutales bacterium | reverse complement strand
GATCCGATTTCGGGATCTCCCATCCGGCCGTCCCGGTCACCAGCGTATAATCCCCCTTTTCCGGAGCGGTGAAACGCACGCCGCCCCAGAGCGCATTCCGCTCCTGACATTTCTGCCGGACCGCATCCCGGATCGCGTCGTCCGCCGCGCCTCCGCCGAAAATTTTCTTGAAAGTGAACTCGAAATTCTTGCGGATTTGCTCGAAAGTCTCGGCGAAGAGCTGCTGGCTTGTGGCGTTGATTTCGTCGATTGCCGCGACGAGCTCGTTCTTGGACTTCCAAAGGTCGTCGCTTTGCGCGGTCAAAAAGTCGTATCGCTCTTTGAGCTCGGCGTACTCCTCTATCGCGACCAAATTTACAGAGCCCATTGCGGAAATCTTGTCGCGCAGATCCTTGACTTCGCTTTCAAATTCGGCAAAGTCCAGGCTTTCCATGGCGTCGAAATCCTCCTGCGTAGGCTCGCCCCTCTTGCGCTTTGGCTTGGCTTCAAGCTCGCCGTCTTCGAGGTCGTCGAGCTTCACCTTGATTTCAAACTCCTCGTCGGCAAGCCACAGCTCCTTCTTCCAGTCGACAAACGCGATGTTTGTTTCGTAGTCGGACAAAATTCTTTCGACGATGAAGCTAAGGCGCGACTTCAGCGTGGCAAGCCTTACTTCGATTTCGTTTTTCGCCCTGCCGAGTTCGTTTTGGCGGGTGCGCTCGGCGTTCATGCTTTCCTCGAACTGCGCAACCTGCGTTTCGCTTTCGTTTAGGGCGGCGCGGTTTTCCTCGATTGTTTTTAGCGCGACTTCGAGCTCTTCGGCGATTTTTTGGGCTTTTTGCTTCTCGCTTTCCGCATCGGTTTCGAGGCTTGCAATCTGCGTTTCAATCGAGCTTTTTTCCGCCTTGCGCCGCTCGATTTGCTCGGCGGTTTCGCGCTGCTGCTCGCGGATTGCGCTTAGGCCTCTTTCGAGGTTTTCAAGGCGCGACTTCTTTTCGGCAAGGTCGAGCCTCGCCCCTGAAAGCGCGGAGAATTTTTGCTCTTTCAAAGCCCTCAATTCGGAAATTTTTTGCTCCGCTTCGGCGATTTTTTGGCGGCCGCTTGCTATGCTTTCTTCGGCGGCTTTCATTTCGCGCATGGCGGCGTCGAGCTTGTCCTGCGCCTCGAATTTTGAATTTTCCATTTCCGAAAGAAGAGCCTGCTGCTTTTCGATTTCCGCGGTTCTGTTTGAAATGTTGGCTTCCATGGCCTTGCCCTGCGCCTCGATTGAGGCGATTTCGCGGCGAACTTCCGCGCTTGAGGCCTTGGCCTGCTCGACTTGCGCCTCCGCCGCGTCGAGGTCTGCCTGGATTTTCATAGCCTTTTCGTGGAGCGCGGTTAGGGCTGCGTTGTCGGATGCGATTTCCTCGTTGAGCCGCTTGATTTCGCGGTTTCTCAAAATGAAGCTCGATTCGGTGTCCTTCTTGGAATTGTTTGAAATGTAGACGATGCCGCGGCTGTCCATTATGTCGCCCGCCCGCGAGACTGCCATTGAAAATTTAAAGTCCTGATTTTGGCTTGCGAATTTTTCAAAATCGCAGATGTCCTCGCAGAAATAGCAGCCCGCCACGAGGTTTTCCACGAGGCCTTTGAGCTCTTCGTTTCCGCCTTCGCTGCGCACGAAGTCGGAGGCCTTGAAAATGTTTTGGGGCAGGGCGGCGGGGCTTTCAAACTTTTGGGGCGTTGCGATTTTTACGCACGCCTTGCCAAGCCCTTTTTCGCGGATTGCGGCAATTATCGGGGCAAGCTTCGAGGCGTCTTTTAGCGAAATCGCGTCGATTGAAGAGCCCATCATCGTCTCGAACGCCGAAGTCCAGCCTTCCTCGACTTCCACGTTTTGGCTTATGACAGTCGTCTGCGAGGGCGGCAGAATGTCTGAAATTTTGCCCTGCATTATCGCCTTTACGCCGTCTGAAAAGCCCTCCATGCGGTTTTGGAAATCGTTTAAGAGGCTGAGCCGCGCAGCCTTGCCCGCAAGCTGCCTGTCCTTGTTCTGGATTTCAACCTGGCAATCGCGGTAAGAGGCTCGGGTTGCGTCCACTTTTTGATTTGCCAGCAAAATGTCGCTTTCGGCGGAGGCGAGCCGCTCCTTTGCCTGCTCGCCCGCAAAATTTATTTCTTCGAGCTGCCTGCTTAAAACCTGCATTTCCTCGCGCATCTGGAAAATCGCGTCCGACGCCCCCGCATGGCGGACTTGGTACGACTTCAAATCGACTTCGAGCGTCGTGCAGTTTGAGCGAAGGCGCGTGATGCCGCCCTCTGCCACCAATACGTCCTGCTTTATCCTTTCAAGCTCCAGCTCCGCCTGTTTTAGCTCGCTTTCGGTTTGGTTTAATTCCGAGGTTTGCTGCGCGAAATTTTCGTCCGAGCCCGAGACGAGGTTAAGCTGCATTTGCCTTACTTCGCTGTCGCCCCTCGCCCTGCCTTCGAGGGCTTGCGACTGCTCTTCGAGGGCGTTTAGCTCGTTTGAAATTTGGGCAATTCTCTCCAAAAGGTCTTTTTTGCGCAGGGCTGAAAATTCCGCGGAGTGCTCGCTTTGCTCCTTGGCCGAGCGCAGCTCCGCCGCCGAGGCGCGGAGGGTTTCGAGGCGCGCGTTTGTGTCGG
>JAFXRX010000207.1 GCA_017526045.1 Opitutales bacterium | reverse complement strand
CGTTTCGACGCGCGAGCCGCGCTATTTGCGCGACGGGCTTGTTGGCCTTGGCGCCACGCAGATGAGCGCGGCAAGCTCCACGCGCCCGGGCGGGTACGCCGAAAAGGAAACCGCCGAGGGGCAGTTTGACATCGACGACGACCGCACTGTCGAGGAATTTTCAAAGATGATAATTTCAAAAGGCTACGAGCCCGTTTGGAAGGATTTCGACCTCGCCCTCGCGGGCAAATAAAAATTTTTTTCGATGCTTTACACTGACTTAAATTCGGCAATAGACGTCGGCGCGAGCGCGCATTTAATTGAGCTCGACGGCATTCGCGTGCTCGCCGACTGCGGCATGCACCCCAAAAAAATCGGGCGCGAGGCTCTGCCGAATTTGTCGAAGATTTTGGACGACACTCTCGATTTCATCGCGATTTCGCACGCGCACCTCGACCACGTGGGCGCGCTGCCTCTCATCGCAGAGCGGCAGAATTTCGCCCCGATTTTGGCAAGCGAAGTTTCGGCGGATTTGGCGCTGCGCATGCTGCGCAACAGCCGCAACGTAATGGTTCGCCAGCGCGAGGAGCAGGGCATTTCAGAGTATCCGCTTTTCGGCTTCGAGCAAATCGACGCGCTAAAGCCAAAAATTCTGCCCTTTGCGTTCAACCGCCCGAGGGCTTTTGAAGTCGGGGGAAAGAGGATTGAAATCGAATTTTTGCAGGGCGGGCACATCCCGGGAGCCGCGGCGATTTCATTTGAAACGAGCAAACAGTCGGTTCTATACACGGGCGACATTTCGTTCAACCCCTCGCAGCTAATTAGGGGCGCAAACATTCCGCAGAAAAAATACGACGTCTTGATTATGGAAACAACCCGCGGCTCGCACGACCGCGACGCCGAGCATTCATACCAAAACGAGTGCGCAAGGTTTATCGAAAATGTCGGCAGGGTGCTGCGCGACGGCGGCAGCGTCCTGGTGCCCGCGTTTGCGCTCGGGCGCATGCAGGAAATTTTGCAGCTTATAAAAAACGGCAGAAAATCGGGCGAAATTCCGCACGAATTCCCCGTTTTTGCCGCGGGGCTTGGCATCGACATTTCCGAATACCTTTTAAGGCAGTCGCGCAAAAACGCGGGGGTGAGCTTCGACAAAACCGCTTACGAGCTCATTCAGCCGTTCCGCGGGGAAATCGTTCCCGCAAAGGATTTCGAGAAAAAGGGCATCTACATTTTCGGCAGCGGCATGATGCTCGAAAACACCCCCAGCTACGCCGCCGCAGCCGCGCTCATGGACCATCCGCAAAACGCCATATTTTTTGTGGGCTACTGCGACCCCGACACCCCGGGCGGCAGGCTTCTTAAAAAGGCGAAGGGCGACGAGACTTTTGTGTTCCAAAATTTGGGCTACATCGCCAGGGTCAACTGCAAGGTCGACAAGTTCGATTTGAGCTCGCACGCCGACAGGCAAGACTTGATAAATTTTGCGCTGCGCTGCGACCCGCGGGCGATAATTTTGACGCACGGCTCGGAGGAGTCGCGCAACTGGTTTATGGACGAGATAATCGACCTCGCCCCGCAAATCTGCGTGGAAATCGCCGAGCCCTCCGCCTCGATCGAGGTTTAGTTTTTGCGGGTTTTTGCAGGGGAAGTTAAAATAGGTTTATCTCTTGACTTATTGCGGGGCTCTGCCATTATTTTTATCTTAACAATCGGGTTGGAAAACAGTCCCACGATTGTTGCAAAAAATATGAAAAAAGCAAAAATACTCGTAGCAGATCCCATATCCCCAAAAGGTGTGGAATTACTTAAACAGCAGGGCTTGGACGTAGTCGAAGCCTACGGCTCGACACCCGAACAGGTCAAGGAGCTAATCGCGGACGCAGAAGGCGTCATTGTCCGCTCCGAAACCAAAATTACAGCCGACGTTCTGGCTTGCGCAAAGAAATTGAAGGCTGTCGGCCGCGCGGGCGTCGGCGTCGACAATATCGACATCCCCTCGGCGACAGACAAGGGCGTCGTTGTCATGAACACCCCGACGGGCAACACAATCGCTACCGCCGAGCTTACATTCACCCACATCATGTGCGGCACCCGCCCGATTGTCCAGGCGAACAATTCAATCCGCGAGGGCAAGTGGGACAGAAAAACTTTCAAGGGCAGCGAGCTCTTCCACAAAACCCTGCTCATCTTGGGCATGGGCAGAATAGGCTCCGAAATCGCAAAGAGGGCGCAGGCCTTCCAGATGACCGTTTTGGCTTACGACCCCTTCCTTACCGAAGCCCGCGCAAAGAGCATGGGCGTCGAGCTCATTTCCAAGCTCGAAGACGGCTGGCCGCGCGCAGACTACATCACTGTGCACATGCCCCTTACGCCCGCCACAAAATACATGGTCGACGAAAAGGCTTTTGAAATGATGAAAAAGGGCGTGCGCGTATTCAACTGCGCCCGCGGCGGCATCATAAAGGAAACCGCCCTTGTCGAGGCTTTGAAGTCGGGCAAGGTCGCGGCTGCGGGCTTGGACGTTTACGAATCCGAGCCCTTTGCAAAAGACAGCCCCCTGCGCGAATTCCCGAACGTCGTGTTCACGCCGCACTTGGGCGCGTCCACAAAAGAGGCTCAGGAAGCCTGCGGCATCGAAGTTGCCGAGCTCATCGCGGCGGCCGTTAAAGACGGCGTAATCCGCAACGCGATAAACGCCCCGAGCGTCAACGCGGAAACTTTGGCGGCGGTAAAGCCATACGTTGGCCTCTGCGAAAAATTGGGCACTCTCATCCAGCAAATTTCGGCGGACAAGGTGCAGAAATTGAAGGTTACTTTCTACGGCAAGCTCAGCCAGCTCGACAACAAGCTTTTGATGCTCGCCCTGCAAAAGGGCTATTTGAAGCTCGTCTGCGACAACGCAAACGACGTCAACGCGCCCAGCAAATTGAAGCACCTCGGCATCGAATTCGAAGCGGTAAACTCTTCCGCCGACGCCGACTATTCGGAGCTCGTCTTGGTTGAGTCGGTCTGCGAGAAGGGCGAAGTGCGCTCTGTCGCGGGAACTGTAATGGGCAAGGGGCTTTCGCCGCGCGTCGTAAAAATCGACGGCACAGACGTCGAAATTTGCGCGAAGAATTCCGTTTTGCTTTTGACCAACAAGGACAAGCCAGGCATGGTTGCGCAAATCGCCGCGATTTTGGGCAACAAAAACTACAACATCGCAAACATGACCGTAAGCCGCATCGGCGCGGACGAGGCTTTGAGCGTTTACGAGCTCGACGAGCACCCCGCCGCCGAAGTTGTCGGGCAAATCGAAAAGCTCGACTCCGTCGACAAGGTCAGGGTTGTCGATTTCTCATAGCTTAAATGAACATAATTCACGCCATAATTTTCGGCACAGCGGGGTATCTCTTGGGGGCTATTCCGTTTGCCGTAATTATTGCGCGCTCGAAGGGCGTCGACATCTTCTCGTACGGAAGCGGCAACCCGGGCGCGACAAACGTAAAGAGAGCCTGCGGCAAAACCGCGGGTAATCTCTGCTTTTGCCTCGACGCGCTAAAGGGCTTTTTGGCTGCAATTCTGCCCGTTTGGGCGAATATGCTCGGCGCGGGGTTTGGCGGCGTGCAAACGCTTTGCGTTGTGGGGCTTTTGGCGGCGATAGTCGGGCACATGTACCCGATTTTCACAAAGTTCAGGGGCGGCAAGGGCGTTTCCGTAACAATCGGCGGGCTTGCGGCTTTCATGTGGGCTGCGATTTTGATTGGCCTTGTAATTTGGGTCGCCGCATTCTACTCAACAAAGTACGTTTCGGTGGCGTCGATTTTGATGGCGGCAAGCCTGCCGCTTTCGTCGCCGTTTTTGTACGGATTTAATTCGGTGCAGACGGTATTGGCGTGCTTTTTGGCAGTCGTTGTCATATACAAGCACAAATCAAACATTCAAAGGCTCATAAACGGCACGGAGAACAGGTTCAAATGAAGTCGAAATACAAAATCGGATTTTTGGGGATGGGCACTGTCGCGCAGGGAGTGTGGAGGCATCTTGCAAACAACCACGCCGAGATGTCGCGCAGGCTCGGCGCGGACTACGAGCTTTCAGTCGCGTGCGTGCGCTCCGCGGCAAAAAAGCGCGGCGTTGAAATCGCGCCCGAGCGTCTTACCGAAAACCCCGAAGATGTCGTTTCAAACCCCGAAATCGACGTCGTCTGCGAGCTCATGGGCGGCGTCGAGACGGCGTTTAAGCTCGTCAAAAAGGCGGTTGAAAACGGCAAGATTGTCATCACCGCAAACAAGGCCATGCTTTGCGAAAAGGGCGCGGAGCTCTTTGCGCTGCTTGAAAAAAATCCGAAATCGCAGATATTTTTCGAAGCGAGCGTCGCGGGCGGAATACCCATAATAAAATCTTTGCGCGAGGGGCTTGTCGCCAATCGTTTCTCGCTCATCTACGGCATTCTAAACGGCACTTGCAACTACATTTTAACGCGCATGGAGCGCGAGAACGCAACCTACGAAGCCGTCCTCGAAGACGCCCGCAGGCTCGGATATGTCGAGGCCGACGAGTCGCTCGACATCGACGGCATCGACTCCGCGCACAAGGCGGCGGTGCTTGCCTACCTTGCGCACGGCAGGTGGGTTAAGCTTTCCGAGATGATTGTAAACGGCATACGCGAAATCCGCTTGGAGGACATGCTCTGGGCGCGCGAATTCGGCTGCCGCATAAAGCTTTTGGCGTCGATTAAGCGCGACAGTGAAACCGGCAAAATTTCCGTCGCGGTGTATCCCGCGCTGCTGCCGCTAAGCGACGTCGTGGCGAACGTAAACGAGGTCTTTAACGCCGTCGCGCTCGAGGGCGACCTGGTCGGGCGCACCGTCCACATCGGCAGGGGCGCGGGGCAGAACGCTACCGCAAGCGCGGTGATTTCCGACATCGCCGACGCGTTCAGGGCTTTGAATTCGAACGCAAAATACGTGTCATGCCACGCTTCAAACGGCGTTGAAATGATGCCCTTAAAAGACATCGAAAGCTCTTTTTACATGCGCCTTTCGGTGAAGGACGAGACGGGCACTCTCGCAAAAATCGCCTCGATTTTCGCCTCGCAAAAAGTTTCGATAGAGCTTTTGGAGCAGAAGAGGCACGTCAACGCAAACGAGGCTTGGCTCATCCTTACAACGCACAAGACGAGCGAATTTGCAATACGCGAGGCCTGCAAGGCTCTGGAAGAGTCGGAGCAGGTTTTGGAAAAGCCTTTTGTCCTGCGCATATTTGAGGACACGCAGGCTTAAATTTTCAAAAAGCCCCCATAGTTCAATGGATAGAACGAAGGTTTCCGGAGCCTTTAATTTGGGTTCGACTCCCAATGGGGGCGTTTTTTTGAAAAGCGCATTTTTTTATTTTTTATGAAATTCGGGCTTTCAGATTTGGGCATTGTTTGCGCTCTCGGCTGCGGCAAGGCGGAGGTTTTGAAAAACGCCTTGGCCTCCTCAGTGCGCGGAATGCAAAAGTCGGGGGATGTCATTGCAAATTCCGAGACTTTTTTGGGGGTTGCGGATTTCGAATTGCCGCAAATTGAAAATTCGCGCCACAACACCAGGTGCAACGCCCTCGCGCTCGCCGCCGCCTTGCAAATAGAGGATAAAATACGCGGGGCGATTTCAAAATACGGTGCGGGCAGGGTCGGAGTTGTTTTAGGCTCGAGCAACACGGGCATGCGCGAATTTCAGCGCGAGCATTTTCTTTATACAATGCAAAACTCGCAAAAAAGACCTTCGGCATTCCACGGGGAGCTCGGCAATGTTGCGGAATTTATAGCGGGATATTTTAATCTGTCAGCCCCAAGCTACGTGATTTCCACAGCCTGCTCGTCTTCGGCAAAGGCGTTTGCCTCCGCGCAAAATCTTCTGCAATCGGGGGTTTGCGACGCCGTTATTTGCGGGGGCGCGGACAGCATTTGCAATTTTGTAGTCAACGGCTTTTATTCTCTCGGCGCGATAAGCAAGTCTCTTACAAACCCGATGAGTAAAAACCGCTCGGGCATAAACATAGGCGAGGGAGCCGCGATATTTTTAATGCAAAAAGAGCCCGCCGCCATAAATCTTGCGGGCGTCGGCGAAAGCTCCGACGCCTACCACGCCACAACTCCCGACCCAAGCGGCGAGGGCGCGATGCTTTCAATGCGCGCGGCTTTGGCAAATTCGGGCTTTAAGCCCTCCGACATTCAATACGTAAACCTGCACGGCACGGGAACGGCTTTCAATGATTCTATGGAGGCGAAAGCGGTTTGGCAGGTCTTGGGCGGCGATGTTTTATGCTCCTCGACAAAGCCCATGACGGGGCATACGCTCGGAGCCGCGGGCGCAATCGAGGCGGGTCTTTGCTATCTTATGATGTCGGATATGAACGAAAAACGCGCGATTATCGAGCACGTTTACGACGGGCAGTACGACGAAAATCTGCCGCGCATAAACCTTGCAGGCGGCGGACTCAGCGCGCGCGTAAAATGCGCGCTTAGCAATTCGTTCGCCTTCGGCGGCAGCAACGCGTCGGTAATTTTGGAGGGGTAGAAATGGAAATCGAAGAACTTTTGCCGCACGCAAAGCCGATGGTCGTTTTAAATGAGGTTGGCGAATTAGACATGGAGAATTCTTCCGCAAGCGCGCGCTTTACCGTTGGCAAAAACGACGTCTTGTTCGAAGAGGATTTAAACGGGGTTGCGGCGCATTTCGCGCTCGAATACATGGCGCAGGCAATAGGAGTTTTCGTCGGGCTTTGGGGGAAGGCGCGCGACCCGAATTTCAAGCAGGAAATCGGCTTTGTGCTCGGCACGCGCAAAATGCAGCTGAACGTTCCGGTTTTTTGCGAGGGCAAAACCTATTTGGTCGAGGCAAAAAAAGTTTTCTTCGACTCCGAAATGGCGTCGTTTGACTGCGCGATTTTCGACGAAAACAAAAACCTGTGCGCGAGCGCGACAGTCAACGCCTTCAAGCCCAATGACCCTTTAAAATACATAAACCAAAACAATGGATAAACGCATACTCATAACTGGTTCAAGCAGGGGCATAGGCAGGGCGGCGGCTCTGCGCCTTG
>JAFXRX010000206.1 GCA_017526045.1 Opitutales bacterium | reverse complement strand
GGAGAAGACCGTGCGCGGGCTTTTGGAGTCGGGCAACAACCCCGACATGCTGGATGTCGTAGGCAAAAGCGCCAGGGGGGAAATCATCAGGGGCATCTGCATACGCGGCAACGGGACTGTCCGCAGCAAGGCGGAGATCAAGGCCAAGTTCGACGGGATACTGGCGAACCTCGAGGAAGTCAAGGCGGCGGCGTCCGCCGAAGTCTCCGAAAAGAAAACCCTTTCAAAGCAAATCGCCCCGCGCCTGTACGATTTGACGACCTTGCAGCGCGAGGCAAACAACCGCTTTTCGTTCTCGGCGGCGCGCACGCTTTCAATCGCGCAGTCTCTTTACGAAAAGCACAAGATGCTCACCTACCCGCGCACAGACTCCCGCGCCCTGCCCGAGGACTACCGCGGCGTCTGCGAGCGCACAATGCCCGAGCTTGAGGGCAAGTACGGCTTCTTCGGCAAAAAGGCGGTCGAGGCGGGATTTGTCCAAAAGGCTACAAAAAGAATTTTCAACAACGCCCAGGTAAGCGACCACTTCGCAATAATCCCCACGGGCGTAAGCTCCTCTAAATTAAACGACGACGAAAAAAAGATTTACGACATGGTCGCGCGCCGCTTCGTCGCCGCGTTTTACCCCGACGCCGTCTTCGACGTGACGCAGAGAATTTCAGTCGCGGCGGGGCATTCGTTCAAGACCGAAGGCAAGGTTCTTAAAACTCAGGGCTGGCTGGAAGTCTACGAAAAAGGCTCGGAAAAATCCGCCGAAGGCGAGGAAGGCGAAGGCCCGCAGGCGACGCTGCCCGCCCTCAAAGACGGCGAAAACGCGAAGGTCTTGGGCGCGGAAATCAAAGAGGAAGCGACAAAGCCGCCCGCAAGGTACACAGAAGCCACGCTGCTTTCCGCAATGGAAGGCGCGGGCAAGCTACTGGACGACGACGAGCTCGCCGAGGCCATGAAGGAAAAGGGGCTCGGCACGCCCGCAACGCGCGCGCAGATAATCGACACGCTTGTGCTGCACCAGTTTGTCGAGCGCCAGCGCAGGGAGCTCGTGCCAACAAACAAGGCTGAAAACCTGATAGCCTTTTTAAAAGCCGTGGGCATAGAAGACTTGACAAGCCCCGCAATGACCGGCGAATGGGAGTACAAGCTGCGCCTCATCGAAAAGAACGAAATGTCCAGAAAAGAATTTATGAGGGGGATTTCCGAAATGGCAACAAACATAGTAGACAGAACAAAATCTTTTTCGGAGGACGACTCCGAGAAGAAGGAAATTGACATCATATCGCCCTCCGACGGCAAAAATATGCTCGAAACATTCCGCGCATACCGCTCGCAGGACGGCAAGCTCATAATCTACAAAACAATGGGCAACCGCAAAATGTCCAAAGACGAGGTCGCGGAGCTTTTGCGCGAAAAAATCATCGGGCCTTTGGACGGCTTCAAGAGCAAGCAGGGCAAGCCCTACTCGGCATTCCTCAAGCTCGACGACGAATTCAAAGTCAAGTTCCAGTTCGGCACAGCCTCCTCCGAAGGCGCGGAGCGCCCGCGTGGCGCAAAGCTCGAGGATCTCTCGGGCGCGCAGGAAGTCTGCAAGTGCCCGAAGTGCAAGGGTGGCATGCTGCTTGAAACAACCTCGCAGTACGTCTGCTCAAACTCCACGCACAAAAACGAGCCCTGCTCTTTCAAGATTTGGCGCACGATGCTCTCGCACGCAATCAAGCGCGAGGAAGTCCAAAGCCTCGTCGAAACCGGCAAGACCCCGCTCATAGACGACTTCGTCTCGAAGCGCACGGGCAAAAAATTCTCCGCGTACCTCGTGCTCAAGGAAGGCGGGGAAATCGGCTTTGAGTTTGAAAAGCGCGCGCCAAAGGCAAAAGGCGCGGCGGCAAAAAAATCGGCGGCAAAAAAATCCGAAAATTCAGAGGAAGAATAAGGTTGAAATCGCCGCAAAACCGATAATAATCTGAATTCCATCAAACAAAAAAACGGGGATTGTAAATATGGAAGAAGATTTTGAAGCAAGCTCAAACGCAAAAACCTACCTGCCCCTCGCCGTCGGAATAGCGGGGATAATTTTCGGCATCGCCGCCCTCGCCTTTGCGATAAATTCCGCAAGCAGGGCAAGCAGGCTCGAAGCGTCGGTAAACTCGATGAAAGAAACGCTCGAGGTCTCCGCGAAAACGCCGCAGGAAGTCAAAAATTTGTCCGACAAAATGATGTCGGCCTTCGAGCAGATTGAGGCCGTCAGAACCGCGGGCACAATAAATTCAAACGCGGTCTCAAAGCAGCTTCAAAACGCAGTGAACGCCCTAAGCGCGGAAATTTCCAGCAACCGCAACCTCATCGAAAAAAACCAGGAGGCCATAGCCGAGCTTGCAACGCGCGGCATCAGGCAGGCCAAAGCCTCCGCCGCAAAGCCCTCCGCGCCCGCGCAGGCTGAAAGCTCCGCCTCCGCGGCGGCAAAGCCCCAGGGCGGCAAAATCCACAAGGTAAAGGCGGGCGAAAACTTTTCGGTCATAGCAAAAAAATACGGCGTGAACGTGTCCGAAATCGAGCGCGCCAACCCCGACATTGATTCGCGCAGGCTGCGCATCGGGCAGGAAATCGTAATCCCCTGATTTTTTTGCGCGCATAAATTTTATGGAGCCCGCCGCAAAAAACGCGCCCAAAATCTGGAAAAAGTCGTCCGAAAAAATCGTAGCCGACTGCAGGGTTTTCAAGGTGTTTGAAGAGCGTTTCGAGCACCCCGACGGGCGCGAGGGCGACTTTTACATTTGCAGGTCGAACAACTGGGTGCAGACCGCGGCTATAACAGCCGAAGGCAAAATCGTGCTCGTAAACCAGTTCCGCTTCGGCGTAAAAAAATGCTCGTGGGAGTTTTCAGGCGGGATAATCGAGGACGGCGAAGACGTTTTAAAAGCCGCTCTCAGGGAGCTTGAGGAAGAGACGGGGTACGTCGCAGAAAGCGCGGAGCTGCTTGCGGAGTTTTCTCCAAACCCCGCAATCCAAAACAACAAGGCCTTTGTTGTCTTGGCAAAAAATTGCAGAAAGCTCAAAGCCCAAAACTGGGACGAAAACGAGGAAATCCAGACAATCGAAGCCGCCCCCGAAGAGCTCGACAAAATGGTCTCAAGCGGGCAAATACACCACAGCATCGCAATCTGCGGAATTTATTTTCTTCAAAAATACCTGGAAAAAAACGCGTGAAATGCCGCTTTTAAACAACGACAGCGACGGAATTTTAAGCTCGTTCAGATGCCTGCCAAACGGGCGCAACCAAAGCTTGCCGCCGCAGCCCGCCCAAGTCGGGATTGACAAGATTTTCGCAAGCCTCGACCTCGGGGGGCAAAGCCCCCTGCAAACGATTATCGCAGCGTGGGCTGATGCCGTCCCGCCGCGCTTCAAGGAGCTCTGCGAGCCCGCCGACATCGGCGCAAACACCCTTTACGTGCGCACTTTCAACTCCGCCGCAAAGCAGGAGCTCATGTTTGAGGAGCGCAAAATTTTAAAGAAAATCAGCGCCCTCGAAGGCTGCTCAAAAATCAAAAAAATCAAGTTTCTATGAAGATTGCACTGCTGCAAATGCGCGTCGAACAGGCAAATTTCGACAAAAATTTCAAGAGGGCTGAAGAAATGGCAAAAGAGGCCGCCTCGCGCGGCGCGGATTTGGCTCTGCTGCCCGAGATGTTTGCAAGCGGCTTTAATTACGGCGAAAACAAAAAAGCCCTCGCAAACAGAAATTTCGCCGCGGAATTTCTGTGCTTGGCAAAGAGATGCAACATCTTTTTGGCGGGCACGCTGCCCTGTCTCGAATGCGGGAATGAAAAGCCATCAAACCGAATGATTTTGGCGTCGAACCGCGGCGAGGAAATCGCAATTTACGACAAAACCCACCTCTTCGGCGTGTTCCGCGAGGACAGGCACGTCGCGCGCGGCAACTCCATTGCCGTAAAGAACACGCCGCTTGGCAGAATAG
>JAFXRX010000017.1 GCA_017526045.1 Opitutales bacterium | reverse complement strand
GAGCTTTTCATACTTTTAATAAAGGCTGATTGCAAAAAATTTTCAAGCTTTTTTATTAGCCAAATGCGGTTGCAGAAAAAATTTGCGCGCAAAAACCCGCCCCAATGCCAAAGCCTATGCGCGCTTTACGGCGACAAAGGTGGCGTTGTCGCAGGCGGCTCCGCCGTTTTGCAGGGCGGAGGCAAAAATTTTGTCGGCGAGGCTGAAGTCCCGCAGCCGCGCGATTTCAGAGGTTTTCAAATTGTCCCAAAAGCCGTCGCTGCAAAGCACAAACAGGGTATTTTCGCCAATTTCCGCTGAAGAGACTTCGATGCTGCGCCCGACATGCCCGCCAAGGCACTTTGTCAGAACATTCGAATGCCTGCTCGATTTCACGCCGAGCGAATCCAATTTTTCCTGGAGCGCGGTGTGGTCTTTGGTGTGGAAAACCATTTTGTCGCCCTCGAAGATGTACAGGCGGCTGTCGCCAAGATGCGTAAAATAGGCGTTTTTTTCGAAGAAGAGGCAAATTGCAACGGTAGTCATCGGGGAAGTCAGCGTGCGCCTTCCGATTTCAACGAGGGCTGCGTTCGTCTTTTTTATGAGATTTTTGAAGAAGCCCTCGGCGTTTTTCTCCGCGGGGGGCTCGTTTAAAAAAAATTTTTGCGCCATTTGGCAAACAGTGTCGGAGGCAACGCCGCCGCCCGAATGCCCGCCGAGCCCGTCGCAGACAACCGCCATTAAAACGCCGCAGGCTTTGCATACGCAAAAGCAGTCCTCCTGGCGCGGGCGCATTCCGATGTCGGATTTTGCAATGTAGTTTAGGGGCGGCATACAATTTATGTTCGTAATTATTGGGGCATTTTTAAGGCAGCCGCCGCAAAAAAGCAAAACATTTGCGCGCGCTTTATACAAAATCTTGACCTCGGCAAAAGTTGAATTAAATTCGTAAACAAAAAATATGGAACATTTTGAAGACAGCAACGCAATGATAAAAGAGCTTGAAGGCGTCATTGCAAAAATTCAGGGCAGACCCTCCTGGGACGAATATTTTATCGCCGCGGCGATACTCATAGCCTCGCGCTCGGCGTGCCAAAGGCTGAACGTAGGCTGCGTTCTGGTAAGCGGCGGCGAGCACAAAAACAGGATAATCGCGGCGGGCTACAACGGGTTTTTGTCGGGCGCGGAGCACAAGTCGTGCGTGCGCGACGGCCACGAGCAGGCGACAGTCCACGCCGAGCAGAACGCCATTTCCGACGCCGCGCGGCGGGGCGTAAGCGTAAGCGGCGCGACGGCGTACATCACGCATTTCCCGTGAATCATCTGCGCGAAAATTCTGGCGTCGGCGGGGGTGAAAGAAATAAAATACCTGCACGACTACAACAACGACCCGCTCGTTTTCGACATCCTAAAAGAGGCGAAAATCGAAGCCGTAAAGCTTTAAGGCGCATTGCATGAAAAAGAGCTACGACGACAAAAGCTGGAGCTTTTTGATTTCCGCGCCCTCGTATTCGGGGCCCGTGTTCGAAGACAGCGTCGTGCTGCTTTTGGAGGACGGCTCGGAGGGCTCAATCGGCGTCATAATAAACGCGCCGCTTGAAAAGAGCCTGGGGGAAATCGACGAAAGCTTTTTGAAATACCCGACGCTTTCGCAGATAGAGGTTTTCGACGGCGGCCCCGTTTCGAGAAACAGAATTTCGATAGCGGTCTGGACGGACAGCGCGGACGGAGTGAACGATTTTTCATTCGGGCTGACAGCGGAAAAGGCGGAGAATATGCTCAAGAACAACCCCGACGCAAAGGCGGCGGCGTTCATCGGCTACGCGGGCTGGGACGCGAACCAGCTCAACGCGGAAATCGCGGAGGGTTCATGGCTTTCGATGCCGGCGGACTTGGAGTTCATCTCGCAGTTCGACCCGCTTGAATTGTGGGAGGAGCTTTTGATTATGCAAAACCCGCTTTACGAAAAGCTCCCCGACCCGCCTGAAGCCCCCGGAAACAACAACTGACCGCGGACAATATTTGCGGGCACAAACAAAAGCGCGCGACTCGGAAAAATTCCCAACCGCGCGTTTTGTTTTTTTGGGAAATCTTTTCTTAAAAATATTTTTTAAGCGCATCTATCGCAGGTTGAAACCCCTGCTCGGCAGCTTTGCGATACCACATCTGTGCTTCTTCTAAATTTTTTTCAACACCATAGCCGAAGCAATAGCATTCCCCAAGAGAGTATTGCGCAGGGATAAAACCCTGAGCGGCTGCTTCGCTGCGCCATTTTGCGACTTGAGCCAAATAACCAAGCGTGTTTTGCGCCTCGGCTTGCCCCTGCTCGGCAGCTTTGCGCCACCATTTCACAGCTTCCTCCAAATTCCTTTCAACGCCGTCGCCGTTGTGATAGCATAAGCCAAGAGAGTATTGCGCAGAAGCATTTCCCTGCTCAACAGCCTTGCGATACCATTTCAAAGCTTCCGCCAAATTATATTCAACGCAATAGCCGGAGTGATAGCATTGCCCAAGAGAGCATTGCGCAGGAGCAAAACCTTGTTCGGCAGCTTTGCGCCACCATTTCACGGTTTTTGTCGAATTATATTCAACGCCACAGGCGAGAGCATAGCATTTCCCAAGATTGTATTGCGCTTGGGCATGCCCCCGTTCGGCAGCTTTGCGATAAAATTGGACAGCCTGCGCATAATTTTCCGAATTATAAAGCTCCTCTGCCTTTTTAAAATCTTCTTCGGCGGAAACCGCATAGCAGCTTCGCGATATTGAAAGCGCGCGAACAACACCTAATATTAGTTTTTTCATATTCGATTTTTCTTTTTTTTGGAATAGTTGGAGTATCTGCCTATCTATTCGCAAAAGTTAAAAAAATCTGACGCCAAATTTTTAAATGTTTTTTCGGCTGAAAAACTGTCAGGCGAAATTTTCGTCTATCAAAAAGTGCAGGCGGTTTTGCAAATTTACGGGGGCTGTGCTCGAATCTATATCCAAAAACAGCACGCTCAAATTCGGGAAAAGCTCCCTTATTTTGCGCTCTATGCCCTTTGCGACAACGTGGTTTGCTATGCACCCGAAGGGCTGCACGCACACAACCCTGTTTACCCCCGACCTAGCAAATTCCGCGATTTCCGCGGCAATCAGCCACCCCTCGCCGAACTGGTTTGTCAGCCGCAAAATCTCCTCCGCGCCCCTTGCCATTTCGAATATCGAGGAATTTTTGCGCGCGAATTTGAACTTCGACTTTATCCTGTCGGCGCGCTCGATTTTCGAATTCATATATTTTTGCGCGGCAAAAAGCATAAGCCTTTTCATAACGCCGAGTTTTGCGATGTGGTTTTTTTCGTTCACACTTGAATTGACAAAGCACTGCATCACGAAATTGCGAAGCGGCGGGCGCACAACTTCCATATTTTTTGCGGAGAGCCATTCCGCCAGG
>JAFXRX010000205.1 GCA_017526045.1 Opitutales bacterium | reverse complement strand
TCTTAAACATAACGCGCCCCGACGTCATCGCAAAATTGCAGCGGGCGTATTTCGAGGCGGGCGCGGACATCATAACCACAAATACTTTCGGCGCCACGCGCATGGTGCAGGCGGACTACGGCCTTGAAGATTTCGCCGCAAAAATCAACGCGGCGGCCGCAAGGCTTTCAAGGGGCGTCGCCGACGAATTTGAAAAGCGCGACGGCAGGCCGCGCTTTGTCGCGGGCTCTGTGGGCCCCATGAACAAGTCCGCCTCTATCCCGCCGAACCCCAACGACACTGCATCGCGCAACGTAAGTTTCGACGAGCTCAGGGCTTCGTACTACGGGCAGATGAAGGCCCTTTTTGAAAACGGCGCGGATTTGTTCCTGCTTGAAACGTCTTTCGACACTCTCAACGTAAAGGCGGCAATCCACGCGTATTTGAGCCTCCAAGAGGACGCAGGCTGCGACATTCCAATTTCCATTAGCGCGACAATTTCCGACCTCTCCGGCAGAATTTTAAGCGGGCAGACAATCGAGGCTTTCTACGCGAGCATAAGGCACGCAAAGCCGCTTTTCGTGGGCTTGAACTGCTCTTTGGGCGCGGAAAAAATGCGCCCTTACATCGAGCAGTTCGACCGAATTGCCGAATGCTTCACGCACTGCTACCCCAACGCGGGGCTGCCCAACCCGCTCTCCGAATTCGGCTACGACCAGACGCCCGCCGACACAGCGAAATATTTGTCGGAGTACGCGCGCGACGGGCTTTTAAACGTAATCGGCGGCTGCTGCGGCACGACGCCCGCCCACATAAAGGCGGTTGTGGAGGCGTGCAAAAAATATGCGCCGCGCAAGCCCCGCGAAAAATCG
The DNA here is from genome assembly GCA_017526045.1 of Opitutales bacterium. GTDB lineage: Bacteria > Verrucomicrobiota > Verrucomicrobiia > Opitutales > Intestinicryptomonadaceae > Intestinicryptomonas. Next base: position 10,200 of record JAFXRX010000205.1, on the reverse strand, counting down.
CGGGCCTTGACGATTTCGGGGCTCGAGCCTTTGTCGCTGCCGCGCGAAAACGCGCCGTTTGTTTTTGTTGGCGAGCGCACGAATGTCGCGGGCTCTATTCAGTTTAAAAAGCTCATCTTAAACGGGGACTTCCAGTCCGCGCTTGCAATCGCCCGCAGGCAGGTTGAAAACGGCGCAAACGCAATCGACGTAAATTTCGACGAAGCCCTCCTCGACGCCCCCGCGTGCATGGCTACGTTTTTGAACATGATTGCTGCCGAGCCCGAAATCGCGAGAGTTCCGATAATGATAGACTCCTCCGATTTTTCGGCGATTTTGGCGGGGCTAAAATGCGTCCAGGGCAAGGCGATAGTAAATTCAATTTCGCTAAAAGAGGGCGAGGAGGTTTTCCTAAAACACGCGAAAGAGCTTAAGAAATTCGGCGCGGCGATTCTTGTAATGGCTTTTGACGAAAACGGGCAGGCGGTCTCAATCGAAGAGAAAGTCCGCATTTGCAAGCGTTCCTACGATTTGCTTTTGGGCGCAGGCATCGAGCCCTCCGACATAATTTTCGACGCCGCGGTTTTGACTGTGGCAACGGGCATCGAGGAGCACGACGCATACGCGGTAAATTTCATCGAGGCGGTGCGCAAGTTAAAGGAGCTCTGCCCGGATTCTCGCGCGAGCGCGGGGGTGAGCAACGTGTCGTTCGCATTCCGCGGCAACAATCCCGTAAGGGAGGCGATGCACTCCGTTTTCCTTTACCACGCGCGAAAGGCGGGCTTGGATTTCGGCATTGTAAACGCGGGAATGCTCGCCCCGTACGACGAAATCGAGCCGCGCTTGCGCAAGATGGTCGAGGACGTCATTTTGAACAAGGGGCACGGCGCGGTCGAGGCTTTGCTCGAGGCCGCCCCCGAATACAAGGACAAGGCTGGCAAGGCGCAGGCGCATGTCGAGGACGACTTCAACACTCTCTCTTGGGGCGACAAAATGCGCAGGTGTTTTGTCAAGGGCGACGACGAGCGCGTCTTGGAGGTAGTCGGGCACTTTTTTGAGGAGTTCGGCGACCCGCTCAAGGTCATCGAAGGCCCACTAATGGACGCGATGAAGCACGTCGGCGAGCTTTTCGGCGAGGGCAAAATGTTTTTGCCGCAGGTCGTAAAAAGCGCGCGCGTCATGAAGAAGGCTGTGTCGTTTTTGGAGCCGCACATGCCCAAAGGCGGCGCGGGCAGGGGCAAGGTCGCAATCGCGACAGTCAAGGGCGACGTCCATGACATCGGCAAAAATATTGTGGGTTCGGTGCTTTCCTGCAACGGCTACGACGTCGAGGACTTGGGCGTGATGTGCCCGCCCGAAAAAATTTTGGAGGCTGCAAAGAGGGTCGATTTGATTGGGCTTAGCGGCCTCATAACCCCCTCGCTTGCGGAAATGGCAAACGTCGTCAAGCTCTTGGAAAAAGAGGGCGTTCGCACCCCGATTATCGTCGGCGGGGCGACCACGAGCGACGTGCATACCGCGGTGAAGCTTGCGCCGCTTTACAGCGGGCTCATCATCCGCACCGAGGACGCCTCCATGGTATCGGGCGCGTGCGCAAAGCTTCTTGGCGCGGACGATGTGGCAATTCTCGAAATCAGGGCGCGGCAGGAATTTTTGCGCAAAAAGTTCGAGGAGGGCGAGCGGCAGGCGGGCGCGGAGGCTGTGGATTTTGCCGCCGCGCGGGCAAAAAAAGAAAGCGTGAAATTTTCAAAAGACATTGTGGCGCGCCCCGCGAGCTTCGACTTGTGGATTGGCGGCAGCACGGTCGCCGACCTTGAAAAATTCTTTTCGTGGTCGATGCTCTACCACGCGTGGGGCGTCGGCGGGAGCTCGAAAAATTCGCACATGCAGCAGGCTTCGAAAGAGCTTTTCGAGGACGCCTTGAAAATGCTCGAGCGCCTGAAGGCCGTGGCAAAGCCCAAGGCGGTTTGGCGGTTTTTCAGGGCTTCGGGCAGCGGCGAGAACATAGAGCTCTTCCGCGCCGACGACAAAAAAATAGAAACTCTCAACTTCTTCAGAAACCAAATCCCCGAAAAGGGCGTTTGCGCGTGCGCTTCCGACTTCGTCGCTCCGCGCGAAAAAACGGGGTTTTTGGACTGCATCGGGCTTTTTGCCGCGACCGCGGGGCTCGAGGCGGAGGAGTTCGCCCGCGGGCTCAAAGAGCAGGGGCTCGAATACGACGCTATGCTTGCTTCGACCCTCTCAAACATGGTTGCTGAGGCGTACGCGCGCTACATAAACGAAATTAAAATGCGCCCATTTTCCGTCTGCGCGGGCGTGCGCCCCGCCTGCGGGTATCCGATGTGGGGCGACCATTCCGAAAAGCTCAAAATCTGGAGGCTTTTGGACGTCGAAAAAAAGACGGGGATAAAGCTTACGGACAACTTTATGATGTCGCCGTCTTCGAGCGTTTGCGGGCTGTGGATTGCAAACCCGCAGGCCCGCTACCTAAACCGCATATCAATCGGCGAGGCTCAGCTCGAGGCCTACGCGCGGGGCAAGGGCGTCGAAAAGGACGCCCTGCGCAAGTTTGTCTCGGTAAAAATAATGGAGTGATTTGGATGTTAAGCAAAAAGAAAGACGAAGACGGCATAGAAATTCGCCCGAAGACCCGCTCGGACATAGTTTTGCCCGTTTGCATGGCTTTGCTTTCTTTGATGGGGCTGATATTCATATACACTTCGCAGATGTACAACATCGACGAGGTTTCCATTGCGCGCCAATTCTGGTTCAGGCAGTCTGTCTTTTTGGCGATGGGCTCTGCGGTGTACTTTTTCATCTCGCGCATGGACTATGAAAAATGCTTTGTCTACGCGCACCTGATTTACGCCGCATGCGTCGCGACGCTAATCCCGCTTTTTTTGGAGGGCAGCTGCGGCATTGACTTGCCGTTTGTTTCGAGCAGGTTCAACGCAACGCGCTGGATAAACATGGGCATTTTCTCCCTGCAGCCCTCTGAAATAGCGAAAATCGGAACTTGCGTGATGGTCGCGGCAATTCTTGCGCGCTCAAAAATCGGCACAATAAAGGAGTCGCTAAAAGTGCTGCTTAAAATTTTTATTGTCGCGGCAATACCAATTTTGTTGATTTTTTTGCAGCCCGACTTAGGCTCGACCTTAGTTTTTCCGCCAATGATATTTGCGATGCTGTATGTATCAAAGCTCTCAAAGCGGTTTTTTATTTCCGCGTTTGCGGCTTTTGCAGTCGTCGTTGCGGCTGTCGGTTTGGATATTTCTGGCTACACTTCTTTTTTGGAGAAGAACAAAATTTCCGCCACGGAATCTTCAAAAGGCAACCTCTTTGGCTCAACGCATTTCTGCCTTCCCATGAAAGACTATCAGCGCAATAGAATTTTGGCTTTTGTCGCCCCGGAAGTTGTCGATAAAAGAGGCCAGGACGTTACTTGGAACGTCCGCCAAAGCCTCATATCAATCGGCAGCGGCGGCTTTTTCGGCAAGGGCCTTGGCGAGGGCACGCAGGCAAAGCTGGGCTATCTGCCCTCGGACGTCGCCTACAACGACTTCATATTCGCGGTGCTCGCGGAGGAGTCGGGGTTTTTCGGGGCGACTTTGGCCATTGCGCTGCTTGCGGCAATTCTGCTTTTCTGCTGCCTGCGCTCCGCGGCGAAGTCGCGCGACCGCTTCGGGCAGCTGCTGTGCGTCGGCATTTGCGCGATGCTGACGACCCACGTATTTATAAATATAGGCATGACCGTCGGCATTATGCCGGTTACGGGGCTGCCTTTGCCAATGTTAAGTTACGGCGGTTCTTTTGTTTTGACTTGTTTTATACTGCTGGGGCTGGTGCAAAGCGTTTACAGGCATCGCCGCCAGTTCGACTAAGCAAAGCATAAGGCCGCTTAAAAAAAGTTAAGCGAAAATGAAAGAAGAAAACATCGAAGAAAATCAAAACTCTTTGGACGAAGAACTCGCGAAGCGTCCGCCCGAGGTTGCCGTCGAGCCCATTTCGGTCGAGCGGCTCAACGCCGAGGCGAAGCTGCGCGCCAAAAAACGCCCGCTTCTTGAAAAAATCATAAGGCTTTTGAAGCGCGAAGAAGGCCCGTACAAAGAGCTCGTCATAAACGTCGAGCCCCTCGAAAAGCGCGTCGCGCTGCTCGAAGACGGCCTCATGCAGAAATTTGAAACCGAGCGCGCCGGCGACGTCAGCATGGTCGGCGCAATCTTCAAGGGCAAAATCCAAAATCTCGAGCCCGGCTTGAAGGCGGCGTTCGTCGACATCGGCCAGCCCAAAAACGCGTTCCTGCACTATTGGGACATCTTCCCCAGCGCGACGAGCGACAACTCCTACGAAATCGTCCGCGAAAACCGCTCCAAAGAGCAGAAGAAAAACGCCGCTCTCAAGCTTTCCAACAAGGACATCCCCGAAAAATTCCCCGTCGGCACCGACATCGTAATTCAAATTACGAAAACCCAAATCGGCACCAAGGGCCCGAGAGTTACGACAAACATCGCCATCCCAGGCCGCTACCTGGTGCTCATGCCCTACGCGGGGCAGTGCGGCATCTCCCGCAAAATCGAGGACAAGCGCGAGCGCGAGCGCATCAAGAAAATCCTGCGCTCCATGAAAGTCCCCGAAGGCATGGGCGTGATTGTGCGCACCGCGGGGCAGGGCAAGCGCTGGACCTACTTTGTGCGCGACTTGCACATCCTGCTCAACATCTGGAAGCAAATCCAGTATAAAATCGAAAACGAGCCGGGTCCCGCGCTGCTTTACAAAGAGCCCGACATCATCGAGCGCACTGTCCGCGACTTCCTCACAGAGGAAACCGACAGAATTTTAATCGACAGCAAGCCCGACTACGAGAACATCCTAAAATCCGTCTCGGAAATCTCGCACCGCGCGCGCTCTAAAATACAGCTTTACAAGGACAACATCCCGATTTTTGAACGCTACAACATCGAGCACCAGATTACGCAGACTTTCCAGAGGCGCGTGCCGCTGCCTTCGGGCGGCGAAATCGTCGTCGACGAAACCGAGGCTCTTACGGCAATCGACGTAAACACGGGCTCGCACAAGGGCAAGGACGCCGACGGCAAGGACTTCATCTTGCAGGCGAATTTGGAGGCCGTCGCCGAGTCCGCGCGCCAGGTTCGCCTGCGCAACATCGGCGGCTTGATTATCATCGACACCATCGACATGAAAAGCCGCAAGGACCGCCAGGCCGTCTATAAAAAGCTGCGCGACGAAATGGAAAAGGACAAGGCAAAGAGCCAGGTTCTGCCGATTTCGCAGCTTGGCATCATGCAGATGACCAGACAGCGCCACCACCAGTCGAACGCAAGCGAAATTTATTCGACCTGCCCATACTGCGGCGGCAAGGGCATTGTCAAGAGCTCGCGCACGATGAGCGTTGAAATTCAGCGCAAGATTGTGGCGATTGCAAGGGCTATTCGCGCGCGCGAGGGCGGCGAAGGCGAAATTGCGATGCTTGTTTTGCTGCATCCCGACAATTTGAAGCTCATGCAGAACGAGGACTACGAATATTTGATCAATCTTGAAAAGGCTTACAATTTGAAGCTGACGTTCAGGGCTGATCCTTCGTATCACGTGGAGAATTTCCGAATTCTGGATCCGGCGACTAACCGAGTATTGAAATAGAGACGACGGCAGCGGCAGAAAGCTCTGAAATTGGGCAATCTGCTCCGCGATCAAAAAAGCCTGCTCGGTCGAGTACGATTTTTGTACACTCCGCTCGCAGGTCTAATTTCCCAAAAAGTTTTTTTCAAAAACATTTTTGGGAGCCCTATATTTTTTGCTGTGCTCGCATCTCGCCCAATTTGAGAGCTTTCTGTGCGCTCCCTGCCATGGGCAACATGTGGATGTTGGCGGCAATTTTTAATGAAGAAAAAATCCCGCGCGGGCGCATGACTTTGTTTAAATAGCGGATAGAAAAATTGGGGCTGGAAATTAAAAAAATTTTTAACCCCAATTATTCATTTTTCATTCTTCATTATTTTTTCCGCTTCAGGCTCTTTATCTGGTCGCGGATTAGGGCGGCGCGCTCGAATTCGAGCCTGTCTGCGGCTTCAAGCATTTCCTGCTGCAGCTCCGCGATAAGCTCCTTTAATTCGTCGTCTTTTTGCGGGATTGCGGAGGCTTGTTCGCGCTGTTTTACAAGGGATTCCATTATCGGCTTTGAGACGCTGCGCGGGGTGATGCCGTGCTCCTCGTTAAATCTTTGCTGGGCGAGCCTGCGCCTTTCGCACACGCCGACCGCCTCGCGCAATGATTTTGTCATTTCGTCGGCGTACAAAATTACTCTGCCCTCGACGTGCCTTGCGGCTCTGCCCGCCGTCTGTATGAGGCTTGTCGCGCTTCTTAAAAATCCTTCTTTGTCGGCGTCCAAAATGCAAACGAGCGAGACTTCGGGAATGTCGAGCCCCTCGCGCAGAAGGTTCACCCCGACGAGCGCGTCGAAGTCGCCCTTGCGCAGCCTGCGCAGAATTTCAACGCGCTCTATCGCGTCGATGTCGGAGTGAAGGTATTCCGTGCGCACCCCGTTTTCGCGCAAAAAATCGGCGATTTGCTCGCTCATGCGCTTTGTTAGCGCCGTAACAAAAACCCTCTCCTTGCGCGCCGCCGCAGCCTTGATTTCTGATATGCAGTCTTCAACCTGCCCCTTTGTCGGGCGGATTATCATCTTGGGGTCGAGGAGCCCCGTGGGGCGTATTATTTGCTCGAAGACGTTTTTGCCGCTCGCTTCGATTTCGTAGGGCGCGGGCGTTGCCGAAACGAATACTGTCTGCCCTGTCAGAGCCTCGAATTCGTCGGGCTTTAGCGGGCGGTTGTCGAGCGCGCTCGGCAGGCGGAAGCCGTATTCGATGAGCCGCTCCTTGCGCGCCTTGTCGCCGTTGTACATCCCGCGGATTTGCGGGACGGAAACGTGGCTTTCGTCGATGAAAAGTATTGTGTCTTTGGGGAAGAAGTCCAGCAGGCACCAGGGGCGCGAGCCGGGCTCTCTGCCGCCGATTTGCCGCGAGTAGTTTTCAATGCCCGTGCAAAATCCCGTTTCGCGCAGAAGCTCGATGTCTTCAAGCGTGCGCGCGTTTATGCGCTGCGCCTCCAAAAGCTTGCCGTTTTTTTCGAAGAATTTTATCTGTTCTTCAAGCTCCTCCTTTATGCGCGGTATCGCCGCTTCTATCCGCTCCTGCGGCGTCACAAAGCTTGTGGCGGGGAAAATTTCCGCGGTTTTTAATTTGCCGAGCACTTCGTTTGTGAGAGGGTCGATTTTTTTAAGCGAGTCGATTTCGTCCCCGAAAAATTCCACTCTCAGCGCGGTGTCGAGGTATGCGGGGAACACGTCGACGACGTCGCCCCTAACCCTGAAAGTACCGCGCTCGAACGAAATGTCGTTTCTGGCGTAGCGGATGTCCACAAGCTTGCCGATAAACTCGTTTCGCCCGATTTCAAGCCCCTGCGCAAGCGGCACCATCATGCCCTTGAAGTCGTCGGGCGAGCCGAGCCCGTAGATGCACGAAACCGACGCCACCACTATCACGTCGCGGCGGCTTACAAGCGAGCTTGCCGCCGATATGCGCAGCTTTTCGATTTCTTCGTTTATGGCGGAGTCTTTTTCGATGTAGGTGTCGGTTTGGGGGATGTAGGCTTCGGGCTGGTAATAGTCGTAGTAGCTTACAAAATATTCCACCGCGTTTTCGGGGAAAAATTCCTTGAACTCGGCGTAAAGCTGCGCCGCGAGCGTCTTGTTGTGCGAAATTATCAGGGCGGGGCGGTTTGATTTTGCTATGACGTTTGCCATTGTGAACGTCTTGCCCGACCCCGTGACGCCCACGAGGGTCTGGTATTTCGCCCCGCTTTCGAGGCTCCTGCAAAGGCCTTCGATTGCCTGCGGCTGGTCGCCCGAGGGCGAAAATTTTGAATTTATTTTGAACAAAGGCTCTTGCATCTTGTCTTATGTATATAAAAGAGAGAAAATCGAACTTTTTGCGCAAAGTTCAACATTTTTTTGCAACTATACTATAATGTTCTGCAAAAAAAATTTGACATTCCGCAAAAAGGGCGTTTAAGCTTAATTCAACTAAATATTTTATATGCCGATTGGATTTTTGAATGTCGGCATAAAAAATGAATGGGGATATACTTATGGATAAAATAAACAGAAGAAACTTCATAGCCAAGTCTGCGGGCGCGGTTGCGGCGGGCGTTTTCATGCCCACGCTTATTCCGTCGAGCGCGCTGGGCAAGGCAGGCAGCGTTGCGCCGAGCAACAGAATCAATGTGGCTTTCATCGGCCACGGCATGCAGTCGGGCGGACACCGCGGTGACATGGCGCGCAACCGCAATACGCAAATCCTCGCGGTTTGCGACGTAAAACTCGACGTCCTCGACAGGGTTTACGGCGAAGTCGAGCGCATCAACAAGGAGCGCGGCATCGGCAATTCGCTGCAGAAGACAATCCACTACCAGGAATGTCTCGACCGCGACGACATCGACGCGGCGTTCGTCGTAACACCCGACCACTGGCACGTCGCAATTTCGCTTTACGCGGTTTTGCGCGGCAAGCACGTCTATTGCGAAAAGCCGCTGACTTTGACCCAGCGCGAGGGCAGAATTTTGGCTGACGCCGTAAAGAAGGCGAACGTCCGCTTCCAGACGGGCTCGCAGCAGCGCAGCGAACGCGCCTTCCGCAAGGCCGCCGAATTGGTTCGCAACGGCGCAATCGGCAAGGTCAAGAATATTTACATCAGCATCGGCAACTTCCCGCCGCCGCTGGAACTTCCGGAAACTCCGTTCCCCGATACGTTCCCGAAGGAAAATTACGACTTGTGGCTCGGCCCCACTCCCTGGCGCCCGTACCACCCCGAGCGTGTAAAGGGCGACTACGGCGGCGGCTGGCGCAGATTCTGGGAATACGGCGCCCGCAAGGAAGGCGACTGGGGCGCCCACCACTTCGACATCGTCCAGTGGGCTTTGGGCATGGACAATTCCGGCCCGACAACTTTCTGCCCGATGGGCACAGACGGCGCTCCCTGCCGCTTCTATAAATACGAAAACCTGCCGGGCAGCCCGACAATCTACATCAACCCCCCTGGCAACATGGACGCCGGCAAATGGGGCGGCGGCAACCGCGGCGAGGCTATACGCTTCGTGGGCGAAGCCGGCGAGCTCTTGGTAAACCGCGGCGACGTTTTGAAGACGGACCCCGACTCCTCTTTGGCTGTCAAGGCTCTGAAGAGCGGCACAACCCGCCTGCACCCGAGCATGTCGCACCGCGAAGACTGGATTCAGGCAATCAAGACCGGCCGCGAGACAATCTGCACCGCGGAAATCGGCCACAGAACGGCGTCAATCTGCCATCTGTCGTCCATCGCGCTGCGCTTGAACCGCGTCGTAAAGTGGGACCCGAAGAAGGAACAGGTAATCGGCGACGACCAGGCAGCAGCAATGCTCGACCGCCCGCGCCGCGCTCCGTACTTCCTGGGCGCATAACCGCAAACGAAATGAAAGGTTTTTACAATGAAATTTGCAAAAATTAGCATCGCATCGATAGTAGCGCTTTCCGCCATGTCGGCATTCGCTTGGGACAATATGCCAAACATCGTGGCAAACGCCACGAAGCAGGTTGAGGAAATGTCGCCTGCCGAGGTTGTAAAATATTCCCTCGAAGCAGTCGGCACAGGCGTGCAGGATCCGAACCTCGACAGGAACAAAAACTTCGAGCAGCAGGAAAACGCCTTCATCCAAACTTGGACGGCGACAGAGGCCTCTTTCTATTACGGCAATCCGAAAATGGACAAGGGCAAGCGCGCGGAATTTGTAAAGGCGGTTTGCGCCGCATACAGAACCGCGACCAAGAAGGAGCAGAAAGTATTTTTGCTCGGCCTCTTGCAAAACTGCCCCGACGAAGCTTCGGTTGAAACCTTGAAGATCGCAATCGCCGACAGGGACAGGGACGTCGCCGACGCAGCCCGCATGGCTTTGCAGCAGACAAACGCCGCAAACGCGACTGCCCTGATTGTCAAGGCCAAGGCAAACAAGGACATCGTAAAGGACGGCGCAATCATAAGCGCGCTTGCAACCCGCGCATACGACGGCAAAAAAATCCCCGCCGCAGTAAAGAAGGAGCAGGCCTTCGATACCAATAAAAATATGCCCTATGAAAAGGCGAAGAAAAACCAAAAGTACACCGCGGCATTGATT
>JAFXRX010000016.1 GCA_017526045.1 Opitutales bacterium | reverse complement strand
GCGATCAAGAAAGGGTGCTCGGTCGAGTACCCTTTTTTTTGTACACTCCCTCGCCCCCTTTATTGCTGTGCTCGTTCTGTTTTGCTCTAACGCTTTTGCCCTGCATATTAAAAAATGCAAAAAAAAGGAAAGGCAAACGCCTTTCCTTTTTTTGTTTAATGAATAATGAAAAATGAAAAATTGGGGCGCGATGCGTCCTCTTCATTCTTCATTTCAGCATCTTGCAGAGCTCGCAGCGGGTTTCGGGGGTTTTGCAGGTGTGGGCTTTGCAATGTTCCCGCCCGTAAAAAATTAGCTGCAGGTGGAGTCTGTTCCACGACTCTTTCGGGAACAATTTTTTAAGGTCTTTTTCCGTCTGCTCCACCGATTTTCCGCTCGTCAGTCCCCAGCGCGTCGCAAGCCTGTGTATGTGCGTGTCCACCGGGAATGTCGGCACTCCGAAGGCCTGCATCATTATTACCGACGCCGTTTTGTGCCCGACGCCCGCGAGGCTTTCAAGCGACTTCATGTCTTGCGGGACTGCGCCGCCGAATTTCTCCAAAAGCGTTTTTGAGAGTTTTGAAATGTTGTTTGCCTTTGTCTGCGAAAGCCCGCAGGGGCGTATGATTTCCCGTATCTTTTCGACGGGCAAAGCCGCCATGCCGCGCGGGTTGTCGGCGAGGTCGAAGAGCTTTGGCGTCACTTCGTTTACGCGCTTGTCAGTGCACTGCGCCGACAATAGAACCGCTATCAGAAACGTAAACGGATTTCTGAATTTCAGCGGAATTTCCTGCGTGGGGTAGAGCTTGTCCAAGTATTTTCGGACAATATCCGCCTTTTGCTTTTTGGTCATATTTTACGCGTTGGCGTCTTGTGCAGGCGCGTTTTCAAGCCCGAACCATGAGGATTTGTTTATCATCACGCCGTTGTCGTAGGTCGAGGAGCATCCGTACAAAAACCAAGCCACCGCCAGGAGCAAAATTATTCTCAATGTTTTCATATCCGCAAATTCTTGTTCTTTTTTTCCAAAAAGCAACAATTTTAAGACGGCGGCTTCGTTTAATAATTGACGAGGGGCTTCAAAAATAATCAAATAAACCTTTAAAAATTTTTTATATGAGCGAAGAACCAAAACATTTTATCGCGCAAATTGTCGAGGCGGACATCGCAAACGGCTTGCCCCCTTCGCATGTGCATACGCGCTTCCCGCCCGAGCCCAACGGCTGCCTGCACATCGGGCACGCGAAGGCGATTTGCCTGGATTTCGGCACGGCAATGCAGTACGGCGGCAAATGCAATTTGAGATTTGACGACACCAACCCCACGAAGGAGGACACGCGCTTTGTCGAGGCAATTCAGGAGGATATTCATTGGCTTGGCTTCGACTGGAACGGCGGAATGTATTACGCCTCCGACTATTTCGAAAAGCTTTACTCCCTTGCGGAAGAATTGATTTTAAACGGCAAGGCGTACGTCTGCACCCTCTCTTCCGAAGAGTTCAAGGAGTACCGCGGCGTCCCAGGCGAGCCCGGCAAGCACAGCCCGCACCGCGACCGCCCGATTGAGGAGAGCCTCGACTTGTTCCGCAGAATGCGCGCGGGCGAGTTTGAAGAGGGCCAGTATGTTTTGAGGGCTAAAATCGACATGTCATCCCCCAACATGCACATGCGCGACCCCGCCATTTACCGCATCAAAAAAGACTTCCACCACAGAACGGGCAACAAGTGGTGCATATACCCGATGTACGACTTCGC
>JAFXRX010000015.1 GCA_017526045.1 Opitutales bacterium | reverse complement strand
GTTGTTGTATTTAAACGCAAACTTACCAGTTATGACAAAAATGAATCATTGAAAGAAATATGGAAATTTTTACAAAAGAATAATATTTACCTAAAAATCCATATCAGCTTGGACGAAGATTGCCGTGAATTTCGTTTGAATATTTGCTATAACGATGATGAAGGTAGTGGCGAAAATGCTAATCCTGAAAACCGAAGTGATAATATAGATATAAAAGAAGATTTTAAATGTCTTAAAAAAAATCTTGAAGATTTTTACTATGAAAAAGGTAAAGACAATAAAGATCTGGGACATAGCATTACCAAAAAATTTAAAATAAATAAAGAAGAAGACTACGATAACTTTATAAAATTTGCGCAAGAACTTTTAGCTCATTTAAAAGGATATTATTCATAAGCGCAGTCTTGATGGGCGCTAAATCTGCAGAGCGGTTTGCGGCGGGGAAATTTTTTCTCCGCCGTTTTTTTGCGCGAAAATTTTTTTGGGCAGGGCGACGTATTTTGTCGCTTTCTTTTTATAATTTGTTTTTATAAAAATTAACAAAGGGATTTTTATGCCGAAACAAAGCAACAACAATTCGCTCGCGCGCCAGTGGGAAATGCTGCGCATAATACCCGCGCGAAAGCCCGGAATTACCGCCCAAGAGCTCGCGGGCAGAATTGCCGGCATGGGCTACGAAGTCTCAAAGCGCACTGTCGAGCGCGACCTGCGCGACCTCTCCACGCTCTTTCCGCTCGCCGCCAGCGAGGACTCCGCGCCGTTTCGCTGGTACTGGCTAAAAGACATCGCAAGCGAGTTCGGCGGCGTCGAAGTTTCCGACGCGGTTTCGCTTACGCTTGCAGAGGGCGTTCTAAAATCCGTTTTGCCCGCGCAAATGCTGCGCGTTCTCAGCCCGAAGTTCGAGCTCGCCCGCAAAAAGCTCGCGGCTCTCGACAACCTGCCGATTTCAAAATGGAGCTCGAAGGTTTGCTACATGGGCGATTCCCTGAATTTCGAGCCCGTGAAAATCCGCGGGGAAATCATCGAAAAAATCCACTCCGCGCTCGTCGACGGGCTTAAAATCAGCGCGGGCTACTACCCGATGCACCAGCCGCTGAAGCAGTACATCCTAAATCCGCTCGGCTTTGTGCAGCGCGGCGCGCGCGGATACCTTGTGGCATGCAAGCAGGGCGACGAGCGCATAGTCCCGTTCGCCGTCCAGCGTTTTAAATCGGTGGAAATTCTTGGCGAGCACGCCGAAAAGCCAAAGGATTTCGATTTTGGCAAATACATCGAAAGCGGCGCGATGAATTTCGGCGGCGGCAAAATGATGCGCCTAAAGGCTGTTGTTTCTGAAGCCCTCGCCACCTACCTCAACGAGGCTGCGATTTCCCCCGACCAGAAAATTTCCTACAAAAACGGCGGCTGGAGGCTCGAGGCGACCGTGCGCGACTCCTGGCAGCTGTGGTTTTGGCTGCGCTCGCAGGGAAGCGATATAACTGTAATCCAGCCGAAATATCTGCGCGAAAATATTGTTGAAAGCCTGAAGGAGGCTCTGAAAAACTATGAATAGCCTCGACGATTTCGCCGCGATAGATTTTGAAACCGCAAACCCGAGCCGCAGCAGCGTGTGCAGCGTCGGAATTGCCATTGTCAGGGGGCGCAAAATTGCGGACACATTTTACAGCCTCATAAAGCCGCAGCCGAATTTTTACTATTGGCGCTTTACGCAAATCCACGGGCTGAATTATTTCGACACAGCCTCGGCGCGGCTGTTTCCCGAGGTTTGGGAGGAAGCCCGCGCAAGAATCGGCTCTCTGCCGCTTGTGGCGCACAACGCAGCTTTCGACGAGGGCTGCCTGAAGGCGGCGCACGAATTTTTCGGCATGCAATACCCTCAATACGAATTCCACTGCACCTGCCGAGCCTGCCGCGAATATTTTAAGACCCTTCCAGACTTCGCGCGCCCTGAAGGGGCATCGCTCGACTGCGCCGCGGAATTTTTCGGCATCAGGCTCGACAACCACCACAACGCAATAGCCGACGCCGTCGCCTGCGCGCAAATCGCTCTCTCGATTTAAATTTTCTCTCCGCGCGATTTTGCAAAACAACATTTTGCAAGTACAGGGTGTTCAACCCTGCCGCTGCGCCCGCTCCCGGCGTCGAATCTCTTCGAGGTTCTCATCCCCATGGGTACGCGAATTAAATTTCACATGAACCCGTGTGAAATTTAATTGGCGTCCAACACGCTAAAATTGCCCTTTTCGAGCTGCTTTAAAATTTCGAGGGCTTTTGCTTTTTTTTCGGGAGTCAGCTCCGATTCCAAGATAGATGTAGATTTTGTTAGCCATTCCGCCGACAAATTTTTTTGGGCGAGCAAACATAGGGCGTACGCTTTTGCCTTGTCCGCCGGAACACCACGCCCCCATTCATATTTCCGGGCAAGAGCGATTTGCGCCATGGCATACCCCCGCTCTGCGGACGCGCGATACCATTTCAGCGCTTCTTTAACGTCTTCCAACAC
>JAFXRX010000204.1 GCA_017526045.1 Opitutales bacterium | reverse complement strand
AGTTGTTTTCGGCTTCGGCTCTGACGCCGCCGACAAAAAGCTTTAGCCGCCTGTTGTTGCAATCGAAAACGCAAACGGCGGAATTGAATTTGCCGAAAACAAACCCCGCCTCTTCGTACCCGAAAGTTTCCTTGTATAGCGACGAGCCGAGCTTCACGCTCAATTCCAAACCAGAAGCCCCCGCCGCAACGCCCATAAAATTTGCGTCGGAGCTTTCGCCTATGCGGATTATGCCGACTTGCTGCGAAGGCGCGCCGGAAAGCTTCAAATTAAAGCAGAAACTATAGCAGCCGTTCGTCCAACCCATATTTTTTGTGCGCAGCACGCCGCCGCAAAACCTGAAAGAGGCGGCGGCTTTCTTTTCAAGCCAAAGCGAAGAAACCGAGCCTTGCAGCGACGCCTGAGCCTCTCCCAAAGAGGCGATTTGCAATTCCGACAAATTTTTGTGCGCGGCAAATTCCGCGGACGAAACGCCGCCGAGATTTTGCAGTGCCGCCGACGCGCCCGCTACGTCCGCCAAATTCGCGGATTTTTCAAGGTACGCCGAATGCGTGTGCGTCCCCGCGACCGCGCCGTTTACAAGAGACTGCGTTTCGGCTTTAGAATAGACGTCCAAATTTCCGCGTGCGGCGGAGGCGTTTGCCAAGTCTCCCAAATTTTGCGCGGCCGCAAGGAATGTTTCGTCGGCGTCTGCTTTCGTGTAGTAGAGGGGGTTTTCAAGCGGCAGCAAATTCGGCTCGGACGAATAGTTTTGCGAGACGCAAATCCAGCCGCCCGCAAATGTGATGCGCGAGCCGTCGCTAAAATCCGCAAAAATTCTAATCCACTTTTCGCCCGGGGCAATCGAGGTCTGGTTTTGATCAAACAAAAAAGACGCCTGAAGCGACTCCCTTCCAGCCAAAGACGAAATCTCGCCCGAATATTCAATCGCGGAAAAATCCGAAGTTTGAGCGCGCATCAAAAGCGAGACTTCGCGCGGGTTTACGGCGTTAAAGCCGCCGATGTCGAGAATTTCGAGCGTCGCGGAAACGGCGTTTTCCATGCCGCAAATCTTGCCGCTTTCAAAAAACGCCACCTGAAATTCGAGCGAGTCGCCCCGCCTGAAATTTATCAAGTCGCCCGTTTCAATATTTTTTGCCGAGCCAAAATTCGCGGCGTCGGCAACGATTTTAATTTTTCGAGAGTTTGACATAATTGTTCCTTTGTTTTGGTTCGCGTGGGAACAAAATATATCAGACTAAATCAAAACGGCAAATTTACTTTGGCTGCGTTTTTTGGAATTGGGATTTTTGATGCTGTTGAAGTTTTTGCAAGCGCGCCCCGCCACAAGCGCAGGCTGCCTGCAAAGACTTTTTCGCGCTATTTTTTCGCGCTACTTGCGCCCGAATTTCAGCCCGCTTAAAGCCGACTGCCAGCCGTCGTTTATGCCGCCGATAGGCTGCGAATTGGAATTGAATTTGCCCGAGGGCTGCTTGCGCCGCGCGTCCGAGCGGGCGGCGTCTCCCGCCGAAACCGCCCTCTTTTGCGGGTTCGACTTCATCGAAAGCGAAATTCTGCGGCGCGCCTTATCCACTTCCAAAACGTAAACGTTCACCTTCTGCTGCGGCTTTACGACGTCGTTGGGGTCGCGCACGAAAGTGTCGGAAAGCTCGCTTATGTGGACAAGCCCGTCCTGGTGCACGCCGATGTCCACAAACGCCCCGAACGCAGTGACGTTTGTTACAATCCCCGGCAGCCTCATGCCCTCGCGCAGGTCGTCGATTTCGCTTATTCCTTCGGCGAAAGAAAACGCCTCGAACTTTTCGCGCGGGTCGCGCCCGGGTTTGCCGAGCTCGCTTAAAATATCCTTCAAGGTCGGCAGCCCCACGCTCTCGGAAACGTATTTTTTTATGTCGATTTTAGCCCGCAATTCGGGGCTCTTCAAAAGGGAGGCGACGTCGGAATTAAGGTCGGAAGCCATTTGGCTTACGAGAGCGTACCGCTCGGGGTGCACCGCGCTTTCGTCGAGCGGATTTTCGCCGCCGCGAATGCGCAGAAAGCCTGCGGCCTGCTCAAACGTTTTCGCGCCCAAGCCCTTCACGGAAAGAAGATCCTTGCGCGACTTGAAAGCCCCGTGCGCGTTCCTGTGCTCGACGATGTTTGCCGCCACAGTCGAGTTAAGCCCCGAAACGTACGAGAGCAGCTGCTTGCTCGCAGTGTTCACTTCCACCCCGACGCTGTTTACGCAGCTTACCACGACGTCGTCGAGCGTGCGCTTTAAAAGCGGCTGGCTTACGTCGTGCTGGTACTGCCCAACTCCTATCGACTGCGGGTCGATTTTGACAAGCTCGGCAAGCGGGTCCATAAGCCGCCTGCCTATCGAAACCGCGCCGCGCACAGTGATGTCGTAATTCGGAAATTCCTCGCGCGCCACTTCGCTTGCGGAGTAAATCGAGGCCCCGCTTTCGTTTACCATGACGACGGGTATAGACTTTGAAAGCCCCAAAGAATTTATGAAAGACT
>JAFXRX010000203.1 GCA_017526045.1 Opitutales bacterium | reverse complement strand
GCGCGTGAAATAGGATTTTGTAAGGGTGTCGTACTGCAGGTCGTCCTTGACGTACGCGATGTCGCGCAGGAAGACGGGAATGCCGTCCTTGTAGGCGACTATGATTTTTTCGTAGTCGGCTGCGCGGCTTAGCTGCGTGTTGGGCAGAATTACAAACTGGTTGTTGGGGCCTTCGAGCTTGCCCGCGCCGTACATGTTCGTGGTGTGCGAAAGGGCGGCGCGAAGCTCGGTCATTGTTATGCCCATATTGAAGAGCTTTTGCGTGTCCGCCTCGACTCTAACCGCCCTCGGCGCCGCGTAGATGTCGACTTTCGAAACGCCGTCAATCATCGAGAGCTTTTGCGCGATTTCTGCAAAGGCGTACTCGTAAAGGTCGCCGTCTGTCATGGAGTCGCTCAAAACGCTCAAAAGCAAAATCGGCATGTCGTTGGGGTTGTCCTTTGAAAACGAGGGCTGCGAGGGCAAGTCGGAAGGCAGGTTGCCGCTTGCGCGCTGGATTGCCGACTGCACGTCGGTCGCCGCCGCGTCAATATCCTTTGACAAATTGAACTGCAAAACAATTTTCGACGATCCGAACGAATTGTTCGATGTAATCATCTCGATGCCCGGAATCTGCATGAACTGCTGCTCCAAGGGCGAGGCGATGTTCGCCGCCATGATTGTCGGGTCGGCGCCGGGATAGGACGCCGAAACCTGGATAACGGGGTAGTCGACGCCCGGAAGGTCGTTTACTGGCATCGCCCGGTACGAATAAATGCCGAACAAAAGCGCGGAGAGCGCAAGCAAAATCGTCATGACCGGACGTTTTATAAAAATGTCCGAAATCGAGCTTTTTTCGTTTTGGCTGCTCATACAAAAAATCCCCCGAAAATTTATTTTGCGGATTTGTTTTCAGATTTCGCCGCGGGCTTGGCATCGGGCTGGGGCGCGGGCTTTGCGGCGGCTTCGAGGCGCGCCTTGATTGCCGTGGCGTCCGCTATGAACTTTTGGATTTGCTGCGGGTCTGCAATCGGCTTTCCGTCCGCGCCGAAGGGGACGCCCTGCTCTGTGGCGGAATACGCGAGCGCGCCGTCGGCAACCCTGAGCTGGCCGTATAATATAATCTTGTCGCCCTTTTTAAGGCCTTCGACCAAATAGCTGCCGTCGGGATAGAGCTGCCCAAGTTTTACAGCGACTTTTTTGACCTTGTAAACGCCGCCTTCGACGTGCTCTGCGACATACACAAAGTGCCCCACTTTGTCGACCTGGATTGCGGCGTTGTTTACCAAAATCGCGCTCTTTACCTCCTGCATGTCGAGGCTGACCTTTACGGGCTGGTCGGGCCAAAACAGAGAATCCTTGTTGTCGAGAACGCCGCGCAAAGCGAGGGTCGAGGACGAGTAGCGCGCGCGGTTTTCAACCGCCAAAACTTTCGCCTTGGCGGTTTTGCCGTTTAATTTTTCGCCCGCGATATACGAGACTTCCAAGTCCAAAGACCCGCCGCGCTTCTTCATTAAATCCTGCACTTCAAACTGCCTTGCAGACGGCACGAAGAAGTCGACGTAAAGCTTGTCGGTCTGCTCGATTGTGGTAATCATGGAGCTTGGACTGTTGGCGTTTACGATGTTGCCAAGGTCGATGTTGAAAAAGCCCGCCTTGCCGGAAATCGGGGCGCGGACGTCGCACCAGTCGAGGTTGAGTTTGGCCATTTCAAGGTCGGCCTCCGCGCCTTTGAGAACCGCCTTGTCCGCCGCAACGCGGGCGACGAGGGTGTCGTAAGCCTGCTTCGAGACGAAATTCTGCTCGGCGAGCTTCTTGTTGCGCGCGGCGTCGAGCTCGTCGATTTCAAGCTGCGCCTTAGCCTTCGCCACAGAAGCCTCCGCAGCCAAAACCTGCGCGCTGTACGGGCGCTTGTCTATCTGCGCGAGAATGTCGCCTTCCTTTACATAGTCGCCCTGCTTGAAATTGATTTTTACAACCTGCCCCGTAACTTGCGGAACGATTTTTACGCTCTGGAGCGAATTTGCAGTTCCGAGAGTGTCGATAAATTTAAAAACGTCCTTCTGGACGGCCTCGCCAAGCACCACAGGCGCGGGCGGAATCGGGCGCGGAGCCTCCGCTTTTTTCGCGCAGCCCGCAAGACAGGCGGCGGCAATTAAAACTGCTGAGAGTATTTCTGCCTTTTTCATAATTTTAAAATTTGTATTTCTTGTGAAATTAAAAAAATAATATCGCGCCAATCAATCAAATACGCGCAATAAAAGTATTTTTTTTGAAGTTTAACCATTTGGTTAAATTTTTGCGGAATGTCAAGCATATACGCGAGGGCGCAAACATTTTCTTTTTTTTAAGATAAAAACTCTGCCGCGCATAAAAATATTGCCTTTTTGCGCAAATTTGTTTTGGCTGAAACGAACAATTATCAAATGGGAGTCCTGCACAAATACATCTTCAAACAGCTACTCGGCGTATCGCTAATGACCGTCGGGCTTTTTGTTTTTGTGCTCGTTATTGGCAACGTCATAAAAGACGTCATGGGAGAGCTTGCAACCGGCAAAATAGACGTCGGAATATTCCTGCACACAATCGCGCTGATAATCCCCTCAATCATCCCCTACGCGCTGCCGATGGGCATTTTGACGGCGATTTTGCTCGTGTTCGGCAGAATGTCGGCGCAGAGCGAAGTTGTTGCGATAAAGGCTTCGGGGCGCTCGATTTGGGATATTTCAGCCCCCGTGTTCTTCCTCACAATTCTCG
>JAFXRX010000202.1 GCA_017526045.1 Opitutales bacterium | reverse complement strand
GGTGCTCTTTGCGGCGATTACGGGCGTTTTGCCGACGGGAGGGCAGACTTCGATTATGTACGACTTCCTGCCGCCGCCCGCGAAATTCGCCGACTATTTGCGGCATTTGATTTTGCCGGTTTTCGTGCTTTCCGTAGGCGGAATCGCGTCGGTAATGCGCGTTATGCGCGGCAATTTTTTGGACTTTTGCGAAAGCGAATTTGCCACGACCGCGCGCGCTAAGGGCTTGGGCGAAAACGCGGTAATGTTCAAGCACGTTTTGCGCAACGCGCTCAACCCCATCATCACGTCGTTTGGCTTTTCGTTTTCGGGGCTGCTTTCGGGCGCGCTGCTTGTCGAAAACGTGATGAACTACCCGGGCTTGGGGCAGCTCATCTACACCGCGATTGTGCGGCAGGACCAGTATGTTGTAATGGCGGGCGTTGTAATGGGCTGCGTTATGCTCGTTCTGGGCCAGCTCTTGGCGGACATTCTGCTTGCCGCAGCCGACCCGCGCATCCGCCTCGAAAACGAAAAGACGCCGCATAAAATTTTAATCTGCATTTTCCTTGGCGCGGCGGCAATAGTATTTATTGCAAGCTATGCGGCGGAGGCTTGCCCCGCGCTGTTTGGGTTTATGAAGCTCGCCGCCCTTTGGATTGGCAAAATTCTTTTGGCGGGCTTGATTTTGGTTTTGGCTGCCGCGCTCGCGTGGGCTGCAAAATATTTCTGCAAAAATTTCCTGAAAAAAATTCTGAAGGTTCCGCGGGGGGCAATCGCGTTTTTTGTTTTGCTTTTGTTTTATCTGGGCGCGGCGTTTGCGGATTTCCTCGCGCCCTACGAGGCTTCGACGCCGCGGCTTTCGACGCCGTTTCATCCGCCCGCAAAGCTCTTTTTCAAGGGCGGCAGGCTGCATGCGCAAATTTACGAAAACGTCGACCCTTCCGCCTCGAAATACATTCCGGTTGAAGGGCAGAGCGTGCCGATAAAATTTTTCCCGCAAAAAAAAGGCGCAAAGCTTTTGGGGCTCATCCCGATAAACCGCGCGCTCTTCGGCGCGGACAGCCCCGATGGCAACGCCCGAATTTATCTTTTGGGCTCCGACTCGACGGGCAGGGACGTTTTTTCGCGGATGCTGTACGGCGCGAAAATTTCGCTTAGCATTGGCTTTATCGGCATTGCAATAACCATGGTCATCGGCTTTATTGTGGGCGGGCTTTCGGGCTATTTCGGCGGGGCTTTCGATTTTGTGTGCATGCGGTTTGTCGAATTTTTGATGTCGGTGCCGAGCCTTTATTTGCTGCTTGCAATGCGCTCCGCGCTCGCGCCGCATTTCACAAGCTCGCAGATGTACGTCATGATTGTTATCATACTTTCGGCAATCGGCTGGGCGGGGGCGGCGAGGGTGCTAAGGGGCATGTCGCTTTCGCTTGCAAAGCGGCAGTTTGTGCAGGCCGCGCAGGCTATGGGCGAAAATCCGCTCAAAATAATTTTGAGGCATTTCTTGCCGAACGTGCTCGGCTTTTTGATTGTAAGCGCGACTCTTTCAATCCCCTCTTACATCTTGGGCGAGGCCGCCCTTTCGTTCCTGGGGCTGGGCATACAGGAGCCTTCAGCCTCGTGGGGGCTCATGCTCTCGCAGGCTCAAAACGACACAAAAATTTTGATGCTCGGCTTCTGGTGGCTGCTTGCCCCGGGGCTTGCGATTTTCATAACAGTTCTTGCTTTCAACGTGCTTGGCGATTTGATGCTCAATATCGCAAACCCCAAAAACATTGAAAAGCGTTAGAATTTAAACTTGATTTTTTCCGATAAATAGGGAAAATTTTTTGACAATGGAAATGAGCGACTACATACCTGTTTTGGTGCAGATAGTT
>JAFXRX010000014.1 GCA_017526045.1 Opitutales bacterium | reverse complement strand
TCCACGCTTTTTACTCTACGGTGTTGGAGATTTCGCCGATCGCTTCGATTTTGCAGGTGATTACGTCGCCGCTTTTCAAAAATTTCGGCGGGTTGAAGCCCATGCCGACCCCCGCGGGCGTCCCCAAAGCAATTATCGTCCCCGCCTGCAAAGTCATCGCCGAGGAAAGCTCCTCGATAATCTGCGGGATTTTGTAAATCATATTCGCGGTGTTCGAATTCTGCCGCAGCTCGCCATTCACATAGCTTTGGATTTTCAGCGCGGGCTCGACGCCGATTTCGTCGACAGTCGCAATGCACGGGCCCATCGGGCAAAAGCCGTCCAAGCTCTTGCCGAAGTACCACTGCTTGTGCGCAGTCTGGACGTTGCGCGCGGTAATGTCGTTTATAATGGTGTAGCCGAAGATGTAGTCCGCGGCGTCTTTTGCCGCGACGTTTCTTGCGTTTTTGGAAATAACAAGAGCCAATTCCGCCTCGTAGTCGAGCGAGTCGCAGATGTCGGAGTGCCGGGGAATTTTGCCGAAAGGCGCGACGGACTCGTGCACGCGCTTTGAAAAATACACGGCTTTTGGCATGTTTATGCCGAATTTTTTTGAGTTGAAGCGCGCCGCCTCCTCGATGTGGTCGGCGTAGTTGAGCCCCAGACAAATGATGTCGCGCGCGGGATAGCGGATTGGCGCCAAAAATTCGATGTCCGAAATCGGCAGCGTGTTGAAAATTTCGCTCGTTTTGGTCGCGGTGCGGATTAGCTCGAGCTCTGAATCCATTATATTTTGTATTAGCACCTGCATCGAGTTGAAATTCAGCCCGACTTCGGCGATTTTCAAGACTTTGCCGCCGCCCTCGCAGATTGCGCCGATATAAGTGTTGCCGTTATGCCTGAATGTCAAAAGCTTCATAAGATACAAAATATTGTTTTTCGGCGTTTTTTGGCAAGTTTTTTATTCTTTTTTGCGATATTAAAAAGTTTGACTAAATTCGGGGCGTATATTCAATCGGCAATATCTATGAAAAAGCAAATGCATAAAATATTGGGGGGCGCGCTGATGTTTTTTGCGGCGGCGCAGGCGGCGGTTGCCGCGGAAGTCGTGGCAAAAAGCGCGGAGGAAATCCAGGCGGCTCTGGACAGGGGCGACAGCGTAATTTTGGAAAAGGGCGCGGAAATTCCCGTGAACAAGACAATACGCTTCATGCACAACGGGCAGAAGATAAGCACAAAAGGCGCAAAGCGCATAAGCGATTACGCGAGGCTTAAAATCACCTCGCCCGAAGGCGGGCAAATTTTGAGCGGCAACGGCAAAAGCAACATCGTTTTGGAAAAAGTCATACTCGACGGCAACCGCTACGGGCTGCCTCCGTACGGCGAAGGCGGCGGGCCGGAGCTTGCGTGGTTTGGCGGCGGCGGCGCGAAGAACCAGACAATCCGCAACTGCGTGTTCATGAATTCGCGCACATGGTCGACCTTCAAGCTGCACGAAGGCGGCGACGGCTGCACGATAGAAAACTCAATCCTCTTCGGCTGCGGCGCGGACACCCGCGGCAACGGCAGAAACCCGCAGGAAAAGCCTTTCAAGTGGGGCGACGGCATCTCGTGCGCGGCGCGCAACTCCACAGTTTCAAACAACATCGTAATCGACCCGACCGACGTCGGCGTCGTGCTCTTCTGCGCCCCGGGCAGCCAGGTTTACGACAACGTGATAGCCTCGATTTCCCGCGAGAGCCTGGGCGGCATAAACATGGTTGACGGCCTCGGCTTTTACGAAATCGGCGCGGGCAAGCTGCCCAAGGACGACAAAACCTCGATGCGCAAATACGACTACTCCGGCGTAATGGTAAAGGACAATTTAATCGACAGCCGTGGCGCGCGCATACACATAGCAATCCCATGCGGGGCGACAGTCTGGGTGCCCTCCGACAAGCGCACGCGCACGTTCGTCGGCGCGAAGGTTTTCGACAACGTCCTCGACGGCGAAGCCTCCGCCTACGGCATAATTGTCGACGGCGTCGAAGATTTCGAAATACGCGGCAACAAGTCGCTTGGCAAGCATTCCGGGCTTGCGGACGGCAGGTGGGACATTTTGTGCGACGAGCCCGCGCCGTTTATCTACAACCCCGAATACACGGCGTCTTCGAAGCTCCAAAAGGATTTTAAAAAGCAGGAGCGCTCATTGCAGCACCTCTTGCGCTGCAACCACGGCCCCGTCCAGCGCGGCGGGCAGTTCCGCGACTACAGAGCCTACTCCTACGGCGTCGAGGAAGCCCAGGGCGTCGTAAAGACCGCCTTTTTGGAAATGCTCGGCCGCGACGCGACCCCCGCCGAAGTCAAAAAATACTCGCGCATAATAAACGAGCACGTCCTCCCCGCCGACGAGCTGCGCTGGATGATTATGCAGACGCCCGAATTCAAGGCCAAGTACGGCGAAATCGGCCGCAACGACCTGCACAAATTCCGCACGCAAAAGTGGTTCAAGCTCTTCGACGAAATCATAGGCGATTCCGAAAACTGGAAGGCGAAAGACGTTTACAAAACCGCGCTTAAAAAGCTAAAAACGCTTTAAGCGAAAATCCAAAAAAATAAAAAAAGGGCGTCCCAAAACGGGCGCCCCTTTTTTTTGCGCATTGCCCTATTTTTTCTCCGCCCACTTCAAGATGTTTGCGAATATCTTTTTGGCTGTCGCCGAAGCCTTTGTGCCCAAAGCCAAATTCGGCGCGATGTCGAGGCTCGAAAAAACAATCTTGCCCTTGCCGTAATCGACAATCCCGACGCTTGTGGCAATCCCGCGCAGCGGCACGCCAACAAGCCCCACAAGCGGCTCTTCGCCTTCCATTACAAGCCCGAAGTGCTTCGGCCCGTCGTAAACGACGAGGTTTTGATATTCCCAGTTCATGCCGCAGTTTACGGGCAAGCCCTCAAAGAACGGGTGGTCTTTTACGAACATGTTGTGCCCGACCCAAGTCTTGTGCGGGTGGAAAACTTCATATTTGGGGAAAGCCCCCGCCGCCCGCAATTCCTTGAGCCAGTCCTCCGCGCCCTCAATCAAAATCAGCTTTGTGCCGTCCTCTGCGACCCTCTTTAAGACTTTTTGCAAATCGACCTTCGTCTCGGGCACGGGCAGCTTCCATTTGAGGCTCGAAAGCCAGTCGCCGCCATCCTGGTAGGCTTCGATTTTTATCGGGTACATTTTGCCCGCAGCCATTTTGCGCTTGAATGTGCGCACAGTCTTGGGGCCGTTCGTCCACTTGTCGAATACAAGCTCGCCGTCGAACCAGACGCGCGCGCCGTCGTCGCAGGCGAACTCAAATTCGACCTCGCCCGAATAGTCGGAAATCACAAAACCCTCCCAGCGCAGCGAAAAATCTACAGTCCCCAAAATGTCGTAGCCTGGGATGAGCTTGGACTTCAAATTGAAGTCGATTGGCGCGGTTGAAATTCGCCTGTCCAAAACCATTCCGAAATTTTTGCCGCGGAAATAGTCGAGGTTGAGGCCAATGCTCTTGCCGTCTTTTGCTCGGAAGTTGAAGGGGGAAATGGGCTTGAAGTTTTTGCCCTGGTCGGTGGGCGCAAGCAGGATGTAGTCGAGCCTGCCCATGCTTTCGGCATAGGGCTTCAAGTCGGCCTTCAAGATGTCGGAGGCAAAGCGCGCATATTCGCCGCCGCCGCCGATTGCCGCGCCCTTTGACTTTATCTTGGAGCTTTTATAGTCGATGGCAAACATTTCGTCCTTGCCGCCTGCAACGGCCTTGCCGCTTTTGTCGAAGAGCTCGGCGGTTATTATATAGTGCCCCGCCCCGTCGTTTAGCTCGACTTTCAAATTCTCGGCAGCCAAATCGCTGAATTTTTCGCCGCCCGAAATCTTTGCTGCGCCCTCATAAAGCTTCTTTATTTTGCCCTTCGGCGTGCGGACCTGCGCGGAGATTTTGTATTCGCCCGCGGGCAAAACATATTCGTTTAAGACGAACAAATCGAGAGCGTTTGCATCTCCCACATTCGCCAATTTTTCGCGCGCCTTTACCGCAACGGCAAGCGGCTTCATGTGGTTTGCGATTAGCTCCGGCGAGCCCTTCAAATTGCGGTAGCAGTCGACCGCGCCCGAGAGGTTGTCGTCTTTCATGTCCTCGTAGCCGTTTAGAACGTAAATTTCCGCGCCGTCTGCAATGCGCGCGTTTTCAAGAATTCTGCCGTGCTCGTAATACATGATGTCGCCCATCGAGGTTATGAGGCCTGTAATCGATGGGAAGTTCTTTTTAAGCCCCTTGCTTTCGATGTAGTTTTTGTAGCCGTTAAACCAGGTGTCGTATTCCTGCCCGTCCCAGCCGTTTGGCTTGCCCTTTTTCTCGGCTTGAATTAATTCAAGCTGCGGCGGGGAGGCAAGCGCGCCCTCTTCGCCCCAAACGAAGATTTCGCCCTGGTCGCGCTCGCTGCGCAAAAAGCCCGTCGGGGAATTGTAGTTCGAATCGACATAAACGCCCGGGGAGTTGCCCGCGTTGTGGATGTCGCAATAGCCGACGTCGTACTGCTTTTGGTCGTACGGCAGCATGTGCAGCTTCGCGGGCTGGGGATTTTTCGGACCCATAAAGCCCGAGCCGTAGCAGATAAAGCGCGTCGGGTCGAGCAGATGCGCGGCTGACATCGCCTCTTTTGCCAAATCGTCGGGCGCCCAGCCGGGCTCGTTTACCATGTTGTAGATGACAAGAGATGCGTGGTTGCGGTGGTCTTTCACCATTCTCAAAAGCTTTTGGCGGCAGATTTCGTGGGCGATTGAAGTGTCGACGCCGTCCATATTCTGCCCCTTAACCCTGTAAGTGCTGAAGCCGCCCGGCTCTTCGTAATACAAAACGCCCATTTCGTCGGCGACGTTCAAAACGGCGTTGTTGCCGCGGCAGCGGTGGAAGTTTATCATGTTCATGCCAAGCTTTTTTGCGGATTCGACATGCCTTCTTGCAAGCTCGGGCGTCGGGACTATGCCGTTTGAAGGCCAGAAGCCCCAGCTGATTGCAGAAAGCAGAAAAACACGCCTTCC
>JAFXRX010000201.1 GCA_017526045.1 Opitutales bacterium | reverse complement strand
GCAATAATGTTCATTACATAATCAACAATTTCGTTTACTTCGTTTTTCATATTCATAATTTTTACTTTCATTTTTATATTTATACAAGATTAAACCATTGACTTCCGTAAAAAATCCCCAAAGGGTTAAAGGTTACTTGACTGACAAAGAACTCACCTTTTTTTTAAAATAAAAAAGGATAAAAAAATTTTTTATGGAAACCTTTTACGTGGTGTCGCATGTATATATTGCCCGCATTTTAAAAAATCTTTCATTTTTTTTAAAAAATTTAAATTTTTTTCGGGCGCATTTATAAAAAAAACAAAAAAATCCGGATTTTCCCTTTTTTCAAAAATCCGGATTAAAAAATTGCCTTAAAAAAACCGAAAAAGAGTCGCGCTCACGCCAAAAATTCGACGGGGGAATTTTCGGACTGCTGGAACGCCGCGCGCATATTTTCCTTGGCGCAGATTTCGCGCACCTCGTCTTTTGTCAAAAGCATGAACGCAGTCGACATGGCGTCGCAGAGCATCGCGTTTTCGCCGATGGCCCAGGCGCGGTGCGGCATATTTTCGGGCGTCCTGCCCGTGCGGCAGTCGATTATGTGGTTGCCCTGCACCGCCGTCCCCGACGCGCCTATGGCGCAGTTTGCAAGCTTGAAATCCACCTTGCTGCCCGCAAAAGTGCAGTCCCAAGAATCTTTGCCATCGGGCGGGTTCAGAGCCAAAATGCTGCTGCCGCCGAACGAAAAATGCGCAACCTCTATCCCCCATTCGTTTACGAGATTTTCCGCCAGCACGTCGAGCGCGTAGCCTTTGCCAATCGAGCCCAAGTCGATTTTCCCGTCCGCGGCTTTTTCGATTAAAAAATTCTCGGGGTTGAACTTGAACTGCGCTTTTCGCGGATTTTCAATATTTTCCTTGCCCTTAGCCTTCAAAAAATACTCGCCCATGCAGACGTCCAGCGCGCCTTTTGAAAGCTGCGAGGCGTACATTGCGCCGGCGAGAGCCTCGGCGGTCGTTTCCAAAACCTGCTCGACTTCCCCCACTTTCAGCGAATTTATTATCGCGATTTCGCTGTGCGGGTAAAACATGCTCAGCGTTTCCTCAATCATTTTTGCGCGGTTGAACATGTCGAAGGCCGCGCTGCGCGCGTAGATTTCCGTCTTCGCCTGCAGGCTGATTTCAAGCGTGGCGTTCATCGCCTTTGCCGTGTATTTGTAAATTTGCATATTTCGCCCGTTTGGTTTTAAAAAAGTTTTGAAGAGCCAATATTGCTTTTTTCTTGTAAAAATTGGAAGTTTAAAAAATAATAAAAACTTTATGCGAAAAACAATTTTTTCAACGATTTTTTTGTGCTCCGCAAGCGCGATATTGTCGGCGGCAGCCCAAGAGCCGAAAGACCTCGACATATTTTCCGCGCCCGAGGGCGAAGCGGGCATATATGCAATGAACGCCGCCGCCGACATGCGCGAGGCGTCGGTTTGGGCGATGTCTTCCCCCAACAAAAAGCTTTTTGTGTGGCTTGAGCCCTCGAACATGCTGGCGCCCAAATCGGTCATGACCGGCAAAGACGGCACCGCCCTTGTCAAGTTCGAAGCATTGAAGCCCAACAGCCAATATTCCTACAAAATATCGGCTTTCGAGGACGGCAAAGGCGCCGTTTCGGGCGTGGTGAAAACTGCCCCCGACATCGAAAAACGCTCAGCCCCGCCCGCTTTTAAAATCGCCATT
>JAFXRX010000200.1 GCA_017526045.1 Opitutales bacterium | reverse complement strand
GTCGGGTGCGCGCGGAATATTTCCGACTTTTCCGAAAAAGTTTGCAAAAATCGGCAAAAAAGCTTGAAAAAGTTGCAACACTTTACAACACTTTTGCCGAATTTTGAAACTATAAAAAGAGCTAAAAAATTTTATAAAAATGAGTATCCAAAAAATAGCGCGCAAGTCAAACCCTTTTTTAGTCCGCTACCGCGGCGCGGACGGCAAGCGAGCCTCCGCCGTATTCGCGACGCGCTCAGAAGCAGAAGCCTTTGAGCGCGCCCAGAAAAAAGAGCGCGCAATGCCCGCCGAGCTCCAAGTGTCGGCAGCAGACCGCGCCGACTTTGCGCGGCTTAAAAGTTTTTGCGACGGCGCAAATATCAGCCTGGCCGAAGCCCTCGCATTCCTGCGCTCAAATTACGCCGCGCACGCGCCCACAATTGCGCTTAAAGATGCCGTTTCGCGGTATTTGGACGAATGCGAGCGCCGCGCGCTGAGGCCGCGCACAGTCGAATTTTATTCGGCGCACATCGACGCATTCTGCGAGTGGGCGGCGGCCGCTGGCATTGCCGACGCTGGCGCGGTCAGCGCCGAGCACGCAAAACAATTTTTAAGCGCCGCAAAATGCCCCGCGCAGGCAAAGAGCGCGCTGCGGGCGTTCTGGGCGTTTTTAGTGCGCGCCAAATTCGCGGATCAAAATGTTTTTGCCGCGGCGAAAATAGCCGCCAAAATGCGCGACCGCGAAAACGTGGCGGTTTTATCTGTCGAGGCGATGCGCGCAAACCTCGCAGCATTGCGCCCCGAATTTCGGCCGCTCTATGCGCTCATGGCGTTTGCGGGAATACGCCCCGAAGAGTTGCTGGCAACTCCAGCGCCCGCGCGAAAAAAAGAATACTTGCAGGCGGCGGATATCGACTTTGAGCGGCGGCGTATCACTATCCGCGCGGCGGTAGCCAAGACGCGCGTGGGGCGCGTGATTTACGGCCTTCCAGACAACATTTGGTCTTGGCTTGAACCAATAAAAAAATGGCGGGCGATTGTGCCCGCAAAGCTCAAGATGCTGCGCGCCGTAGGCAGCCGTACGACGACCACAAACGCCTTCGACCAGTGGCGGACGGCCAAGCGCGCGCTGCCGCACAAAATACCGCATGACGCGCTGCGCCACACATTCTGCAGCTGCGCATATCATGTCTTGGGCGTGGAGCACGCCGTCGAGGTGGCGGGGCACGACTACAATGTCTTCAAGCGAAGATACAAAGGCCTCATCGATAAAGACGAGGCCCTGAAATATTTTTCTATTTTGCCCGCGTAAGCGCGGCGACAAAGTCTTTTATTTTTTCCGCCTGCGCGGGCTTAACATAAAAGTTTAGCGCCACCTTGCGCTCCTCGGGCGGGAGCGGCTTTCGCCCCGCCTTTTTGCGAGCGCCGCCGCGGCGGTCTGTTAGTGCGTCTTTCTTCGGCATCATTCGCTCCTTTTTATTCGTTGCACTCCGCGGCGAGTGCGCGGAAGTGATCGACCCAGTCGTTGACCTCGTCGACGTGCGCGTCGGTGAGCTCGGTGGCGCTGATGTCGTAGTCTTCGCTGTCAATCTTTACTTCGTGGTTGTTGATTTCAACGTCGCCGGCCATAATGGCAAGCTGGAACTCGCCTTTGGCGCGGGCGTGATGCTCCTCGATTTTGTACGCCGAAATGACGAGGTGCAGCGAGCCCTCGTCGATTACGATGTCGGAGTTAGTGTTGATAGCGTTGAGCAGTTGGTTTTTTGTGATTTTGTTTGTCATGGTGTTGTCCTTTTTTTTGGGTTGTTTTTTTGATTATGGCGCCATATTCGCACAGCTCTTTTTATTTGTCAAGTATTTTTTCAAAATTTTTTCAAAAATTTTTCAAAAGACGCGAAAAAGCCCGAAAAATAAAGGCTTTTCGGGCTAAAAAATTTTTGATTTTTTTGCAAAACGCGCGTTTTTCGGGGCGGAAATTCGCGCAAATTTTGCAAAATTTCCAAATTGAGAAATTTCTCAATTCGGCTACCGCGCCTGCGTCTGCTTCACAACTTTGCGATAAAGAGCCTGCGGGTAGACTATCTCGACTACTGCGTCTTGGATGTTGACGCGGCGGTTCGCTGCTATCCACTCGTTCCAAGTGCTGATGCTCGGGGTTGTGGACGAGTTGATCGTCAGCGTCTCGCCCTCGCCGTTGGTGGCGATAAAGCGCTCGTCGAGCTGCGGGAATTCGGTATGGTAGCTAATTACGTTCGCGACGTTGGCGATCACCATTGTGGGCGTGCGCGTCGTAAACTCGCGCGTAAGCCATGCCGGCCGCAGGCCAGCCTCCGACGTGCCGCCGGGGTACGGCCGCAGCAGGCGTATCGACGCCTCTTTGGGGTAGTTTCCGGTAGGGTTGCCCGCGAGGTCGTAGAACGTGTACTCGTACGCGCGGCAGGTGATGCTGTTTGCGGTCGAATTAATCGTAAGAATGGGCACGCTGGGCGCTTCCGCGCGGTACAAATCTCGATAGCCGATGGAGCCGCCGTAGTTGAAGCGGACGTAGTCGAGCGACGGCTTTACCATGTTGCCGACAACGAGCCCCGAGACTGACGTCAAATATATTGTGAAGGTGTCCTCTATGGCGTCGTACGCCGCGCCGGAGTTGAATGATACAGAAGCTTTGAGGTAGCCGCTCGGGTCCTCCAAGCCGTACGACTGCACTGCCTCAGCAGTGTATGTCTCGTAGACGGCGTCGGGCGCGTAGCCGTAAATTTCTTTGACTTTCAAGAGGCCGCCCTCGGGCTCGGTGAATTCCTCCGCGAGGAGTTTGTAGCGCGAAAGATTTATGTTGTTATTCTTGAATATCGGGCGGCCGTTGGCAGCGACAATGTTTGTAAGAGGCGCGCCGCGGCGGCTGACAAATTCGTGCGCGGGGCAGACGTAGCCGAGAGCTATAAAATAGTTCTGGAAATCGCCGTACTCGCGGAATTGATAGAGCTTCTCGAAGTGTTCTGCGTAGCGTCTCATGATTGATTAGTCTCCTTCTTTCGGATTAGGCCATTCACGCCGTTTTTGATGTCGTCGAGGACGGCTTTGAGCGCGTCCATCGTATTCTTGATAGCGTCCAAATCTTCGGAATTTTTGCCGGCGATGTCCGTCGCCTTTGTGTCGAGCTCCTCTTTGGCCGCCCGGGCGTCGACCTTTACGTTTTTAATCGGGTCGCGCACTTCGCGGCCCTGCACGTTTGCGAACGTTGCCGATTTGAAGCCGCCCTCGACGGCTCGCCCCTCGACGATTGCGCGGGCTTCCTCCTGCGTCTGCTTGCCGCCAAGCCCCTTGTCGAGTATGCGTTGCGCCTGCTTCTTCGCCTCGTCGGAGTACTCGGCCTCCGCGCCTTTGGGCTTTTGCAGCTCCTGCTGGGCTTTGAGCATCTTGTTGGCCTGCTCGATTGAGTAGCCGTACTTTTCCATTAGCTGGTTTCGCAGGCGGGCGTCTTCGAGCGCTTTGGCGGCGCGCTCGTTTCCCTGCTTTCGCAAGATGTCAATCTTCATTTGCAGCTCGTACTCCGCGCGGCTCTGCGCCTGCGCGTCGCGGCGGGCTTTGAGGTCGTCGTATCTTTTTTTCGCCTCTTC
>JAFXRX010000199.1 GCA_017526045.1 Opitutales bacterium | reverse complement strand
GACCAAGCGCCCCAAGATGACGGCGGTTGTGCAAAAATACGCCGACATCGCATGGGCCACCTCCGACAATCCGCGCGGAGAGGACATCGGCAGAATTTTTGGCGACATGAAAGCGGGCGTAATAGACCCCTCCAAAATCGCCTTTGTCGAAGACCGCCGCCGCGCGATAAACCTCGCAATCGAAGCCGCCTCCGAAGGCGACTGCATCCTGATTGCCGGCAAAGGCCACGAGGCTTTCCAGGAACTCGGCGACACAATCATACCTTTCGACGACAAACGCGTCGCCGAAGAACTTTTAACAATCAAAGGCTTAGCTTAAAAAATTATGCCACTGTTTAAAATAGACGACTTGCAGGTCTGGACAGGCGGAACCTGGTCAAACCTGCCCAAAAAATATCCCGAAATCAAAGGATTTTCGACCGACTCGCGCAATATGCCCGCGGGTTTTGCCTTCGTCGCCCTCAGCGCAAACCGCGACGGCCACGACTTTGTCGCCGACGCCGCGAAAAACGGAGCGGTCGCGGCAATAGTCTCAAAAGACGTCGAAACAGACATTCCCCTTTTGAAGGTCGGCGACACCCTCAAAGCCCTGCAGACAATCGCAAAATTCCACCGCCTGCGCTTCGACGCCCCCGTTGTCGGCATCACGGGCTCGTGCGGCAAAACCTCGACAAAGGAATTTTTGGCGCGCCTTGCCGCCTGGAAAAAGCCCCTCGCAACAAGGGAAAATTTCAACAACGAAATCGGCGTCGCGCTGACTCTTACGCAAATCGACATCCGCGAAAACCTGTGCGCGATAGTCGAAGCGGGCGCTGCAAAGCCCGGGCAAATGGCGGAGCTTGCGGAAATGATTGAGCCCGACATCGCCGTAATTACGTCGGTTGCGCCCGCACACATGGAGGGCTTTGGCGACATTTCAAACATCGCGAAGGAAAAATCGCTGCTTGCGCGCGGGGTTGCGAAAGACGGCTGGGTTTTGATGCACTCAAACCTCCTTAGTTGGAAGGCGTTTGAGGAGCTCGAATGCAAAAAGGCAATCCTCGCCCCCGCCGACGCCCCAGACGTGCGCGGCGACCTCGTTTTCCGCCACTTCATAAAGGAGGAAGACGGCGTCCAAAAAATCGAAATGGCGATTGAGGACGGCGGCGAATACTACTTCGAAATGCCCGTGCTTACAAAGGGAATGACTGAAAACGCCCTGCTTGCAATCGCGGCTGCGCTCATGCTTGGAACTACAGAAGTGCAGATTGCAAGCCGCCTCGACGGCCTCGCCGCGGGCGCAATGCGCGGCTCCGTCTGCGAGACGCAAAAGGCTAAATTCTACGTCGACTGCTACAACGCCTCCCCCGCCTCGATGAAGGACGCCCTGCGCAGATTTATCGCGCTTTCCGAAAACTCCCCGCGCATGTTCGTCTTGGGCGGCATGGCGGAGCTCGGGCTTGCCGCGCTGCGCTACCACCGCGAAATCGGCGAAATGCTGCCGTTTGCGGAAGGCTCAAAGGCGGTGCTCGTGGGCGAAAACGCGCAAATTTACAAGGACGCGCTCGTCTCGAAAGGCTGGGCTGAAGAAGACATTTTATTGTTTGAAAATTCCGCCGAAGCGTGCGGGGCGCTCGCAAACTTTGAAGGCTGGATTTTCGTAAAAGGCAGCCGCGTCTATGAGCTTGAAAAAGCCCTGCCCGGCGAAGTCAAGGAGGCTCTCAGCATCGCAAAAGACGAAGCCCCCGAGGAAGAGCCCGACATCGCTTTGGAGCCCGAAGCCGAAGACGCAGCGGAGGCTGAAGCCTCGGAAGAAAGCGAAGAGGACGACGACGAAGGCTTCGACGAAGAGGAGGACTTCGGCGGCGACGAAAGCGGCGACGAGGCAGACGAGGAAAAAAGCGAGTCGCTCGAAGACAGATTTTAACAAAATTTAAAAAAATTTAACATAAAATGCTATACTATATTTCCAAGCTCGAAAGCGTTTGGGGGCCTTTGAGGCTTTTCAACTACCTGTCGTTCCGCTGCGTTTTGGCTGCGGCGACGGCGTTTATTGTCGCGTTTATCGCCGCCCCCTACGCGATAAGGTTTTTCAGGGCAAAAAAGGCTTTCCAAATCCAGCGCACGGCGGAAATCATGGGCAAAACCGCGCAGCTTCACTCGTGGAAGGAAGGCACGCCGTGCATGGGCGGCGTCATAATTTTCGCGGGGGTTATGATTTCCTCGATTTTGTGGTGCAAGATAAACGCGATGGTTCTGGCGGCTCTGGCGGTCTATGCAATTCTTACAATTACGGGCTTTGCCGACGACTATTTGAAGCTTTTGAAGGGCAACTCAAACGGCATAAAAGGCAGGACAAAAATCTTATGGCAGATTGTCGCAGCCTCCGCCGCCGGCGCGATACTTTTCACAAACCCCGCATACGCGCACTCGATGCAGGAGCTTTGGGTGCCCTTCGTAAAAACGTGCGTGTGGGTTATGCCCATGTTGGTTGCGGTCGCGCTGCTTGTGCTTGTCATAACCTCTTCGAGCAACGCGCTAAACCTTACAGACGGGCTCGACGGGCTCGCGACCGGCTGCACGGTTTCGGTCGTGCTTGCATACGGAATTTTCGCATACGTAACGGGCAACCAGATTGCCTCGAATTACCTTTCACTCGGCTACATCCCCGCTTGCGGCGAGCTGGCGGTGCTCTGCTGCGCTATTTTAGGCTCTGCGATGGCGTTTTTGTGGTACAACTGCTACCCCGCATACATCTGGATGGGCGACACAGGCTCGCTGGGCTTGGGCGGCATAATCGGCGTAATCGCGTTTATGGTGCACCAGCCGATAACGCTCATAATTGTCGGCGGCGTATTCGTGATGGAGGCTATGTCTGTAATAATCCAGACGCGCTACTATAAATTTACAAAGGGCAAGAGGGTTTTCAGGAAAGCCCCGATACACCACCACTTCGAAGAGGGCGGCTGGAAGGAAACCCAGATTGTCATCAGATTTTGGATATTGTCGCTAATATTCGCCCTCGCGGGCTTGGCGACGCTCAAATTGCGCTAATCAAAAGAGAATGCGGGAAATCAAAAAAACGCTCGAACGCCTAAGCGGAGGGAAAAAAGTCGCCCTCTGGGGGGAAGGCGCGAGCGCGAAGTCGGTCGAAAAGCTCTTCGCAAAAGCCGGCATTCCCTGCGAATATTACGGCGACGGCGCGAAAGACTTCGACCTCGGCGCCGCGCAAAACCACCGCCTCGCAGTCTATTCTCCCGCCTTTCAAAGTTCGCACAGATTTTTCAAGGCGGCGCAAGAGGCGAACGTCCTTGCCCTCGGCGAGCCCGACATAGCCGGCAAATGCTGGAAGGGCAAAGTGATTGCAATAACCGGCACAAACGGCAAGACGACGTTGACGTCTTTTTTGACGCTTGCTCTCAACAAGGCGGGCTTTGACGCTGTAAGCGCGGGCAACATCGGCACCCCCCTGTGCGAGTTTGTCGAAAGCGGCATCGAAAGCCGCATAGCTGTCTGCGAGCTTAGCTCCTTCCAGGCAATGCGCCTCAAATGCCTAAAACCCGACGCTGCAATCTGGACGAACTTCGCGCCCGACCACCTCGACTGGCACAAAGACATGCGCGAATATTTTTTGGCGAAGCTCAATCTTGCAAGCCTTCTCAACAAGGAAATTTTCATCATGGGCAAATCCGTCGCGGATTTCGCGCAGGCGGAAAATATCCCCCTGCCCCGCTTTGCTTCTGTGGCGGAAAAAGAATCCGCCAAAAATCCGCCCGCGCCGTTTGACAATTCAATCCAGGCTGAAAATTTTTCTCTGGCTCTGGCGTTCTGGAAAAAATGGGCTCTTCCCGAAAGCGCGCTATACTGCGCGGCAAAGGAATTTTCGCTTGCAAAATTCAGGTTCGCAAAAACGGCGGAAATCTGCGGGGCGGCATTCTACAACGACTCAAAGGCGACAAACGCCCACGCCGCAATCGCCGCCCTGCGCGAGCTCAAGGGCAAACGCGTTTTCTGGATAGGCGGCGGCAAGAACAAAAACTGCGAAAATTCCGAGCTTGCAAAATGCGTGCGCGAATGCGCCGAGGGCGCGTGCCTCATAGGCCAGACCGCCGAAATCCTAAAAAATGAAATAAAGTCGCTTCCCAAAGGCGTTTTCACTTGCAAAACTTTGCGCGAAGCCGTAGAAATTGCATTTGAAAATTCAAAAAATGGAGGAAATGTTCTTTTCAGCCCCGCGTTTTCAAGCTTCGGCATGTTCAAAAACTACGCCGAAAGAGGAAAAGCCTTTGACGACGCGGTCGCAAACATAGCGAATTTTCAATAAAAACCAACCAATTTAAAAACAACCAAATATTTAAAAAAATCAAAAAAATGAAAGCTCCAATAACAATCGCCGTAATAGCTCTCCACTTGGCAATCGTCGCCACAATACTCGTCCCGGGCTGCAAGTCCTCGGGCGATACCGAACTCAACCCGGAAGTCACGAGGTCGCAAGCCAAAACAACTTCCCACCACAAGGCAAGCGAGCTCTCCAGAACCCGCGCGGCAAAGGCCAAGACATCCGAAGAAATTTCAGTCCAAACTGTGAAGGAGGACGACTCCGTCGCAATTCTCGACTCCCAGCCGCAGGAAGGCAGCGAAGAATTCCGCGCCGCCCCGATGCGCCCGATTGCGACTCTCGAAGACGAAATGTTCGCCTCCGACGAAACTTTCGCGGCTAAAAAAGACTCTGAAAAGCTCGCGCCCAAGCAGTCCGCAAAGGCAGCCGAACAGGAAGGCGCGGAGGAAAAAACCTACATCGTCCAGAAGGGCGACTCTCTGAGCAAAATCGCCTCAAATCACGGCGTAAACCTCTCGGTTTTGATGGAGGCAAACGGGCTCAACCGCAAGTCGGTAATAAAGGTCGGGCAAAAGCTGACAATCCCCGCGGCGGCGGCGCAACCCAAGCAGCAGCAGGCGGCGCAGCCCGAGCAAAATTCGGAAATCGTAACCTACGTAGTCCAGAAGGGCGACAACCTTTCAAAGATTGCGTCCAAATACAACACGTCCGTCGCGGCGATAATGGACGCAAACGGCATGACGAAATCCTCGATTAACGCCGGCAAAAAACTGAAAATCCCCACAGGCTCGAAGGCTGCCGCCGCCGAAAAGAAGATAGCCGCGGCAAAGGAAAAGGACAACGCCAAGAAATACGAAGGCAAGCTCATCCACACCGTTAAAGCCGGCGACACTCTCGGCGGGATTTCAATCAAATACGGCGTCGCCATGAAAACTTTGATGGAGCAAAACAACATCAAGGACGCGCGCAAAATCCGCGTCGGGCAAATCCTCGTAATCAAAGATAAGCCCGCAAACGCCGAAGCGGCATTTGAGGACAATAAGCCTGAAGCAGCTCCTGAAGCCAAAGCTGAACCCGAAGCCGCGCCCCAGCCGCAAGCTCCGTCCAACATTCCCTCCGAGGCAGTAAACCAGACAACCGCACAACCGCAACAAGACATTCCGTCTTTGTAATTGAAAGCCGATTGTAGATGCCGGAATCGGAACTAAAATCGGAAAAACCGTCTAAAACAAACGCTTGGCTGGGCATTGTAATTCCGGTGGCAATACTGTCGGTTTTCGGCGTTATTTCGCTGCTCAGCGCGGGCGAAATCCGCGGGAACGCCTACTCTCTTGTGCAAAAACAGGCAATATGGCTGGGCGTCGCCGTCGCAGTCGGCGTTTTCACAAGCCTTGTGCCGCTTAATTTTTGGAGGAAGGCGGCGCCGTTTATAGCTGCCGCGGTATTCATACTTCTTGTGCTCGTTCTCATTCCGGGGATAGGCAAAGAAGTTAAGGGCTCGCGCAGGTGGCTGCAGCTCGGCGGTTCTGTAATCCAGCCAAGCGACATGGCAAAGGCGGCGATTGTCATTTGGCTTAGCGCGTATTTG
Organism: Opitutales bacterium; assembly: GCA_017526045.1. Lineage (GTDB taxonomy): Bacteria > Verrucomicrobiota > Verrucomicrobiia > Opitutales > Intestinicryptomonadaceae > Intestinicryptomonas. Next base: position 1,390 of record JAFXRX010000199.1, on the reverse strand, counting down.
CAGCATTTCCAGCGCAGCATAAAAACGTTTTTAAAAGGCGTGGTCGCGCCCTCGATTTTGATTGGGCTTTTTCTTGCGCCAATCGTCAAAGAGCCTGACTTCGGCACGACCGCCCTCTGCGGCGCCGTGGCGTTTGCAATGCTTTTCATGGTCGGGGTAAAGATAAAGCACGTCGCCCCGTTTGTCGTCGCGGGGGCTGCGGCGGTCGCGACACTGGTCGCGCTAAACCCCAACAGAATGGCGCGCCTTTTCAGCTTTCTGCACCGCGAAGAGGAGGCTCTGGGCGGCGGATACCAGCTGACACAGGCCATATACGCATTCGGCTCCGGCGGCGTGTTCGGCGTGGGGCTTGGCGAAGGCAGACAGCAGTACTCTTTCCTGCCCGAGGCGCACACCGACTTCATTTTCGCAAACATCGCCGAGGAATGGGGGCTTGTCGGGACAATATCGGTACTCGTTTTATTTTTCATAATATTTTTGACGGCGGCAAGCGCGCTAAAAAAAGCCCCGAACGTGTTTGAATATTGCATGGCTCTCGGCGCGGCATTGATGATAACAATCCAGGCTCTTTTCAACATGGGCGTCGTTACGGGGCTATTGCCGACCAAGGGCATATCCCTGCCCTTTTTGAGCTACGGCGGCTCAAACCTCGTTGTGATGTTCTTTTTCAGCGGCATTTTGGTGAACTGCATCAGGTCGTGGAACGCTCCAAAACAAATAAAGGCAACAGACTATGAGTAAATATTTGATTTCATGCGGAGGCACGGGCGGGCATCTCGCCCCGGGCATCGCAGTCGGCGAGGCTCTCGCAAAAAGGGGGCACGAAGTTTCTTTCATCATAAGCGAAAAGGCCATAGACACGCGCCTCTGCCAAAAATACACGCAGTTCAATTTTGTGAAAACCCCGGGCAAGCCGTTTTCGGCAAACCCGATAAAATTCGCAAAATTTTTGGCCTCGCAAATACGCGCGGTAAGGCACTGCAAAAAGCTTTTCGCGCAGAACAACGCCGATGTTGCAATCGCCTTCGGCGGCTTTAATTCGATGGGGCTTGCGCTCGCGGCGTGGCTTGCAAAAAAGCCCCTCGTGCTGCACGAGGCAAACCGCAAGCCCGGCAAGGCGGTAAGGCTCTTCGGCTTCATCGCAACGCGCGTATACCTGCCGCACGGCGTGCGCATAGAGCAAAACAAGGCGGGGATTGTCCGCCAGGCAGGCTACCCCATACGCTCGGAAATTTTCAAAAAGGACGAAACCCAGTCGAAGATGTCGTTTGGCTTTGGCAAGGACGCAAACGTGCTGCTCGTCTGCGGGGGCTCGCAGGGGGCGGCGTCTCTCAACAAATGGGCGAAGGAAAATTTTGCGGATTTGGCGCGCGAGGGCATCGACGTATTC
>JAFXRX010000198.1 GCA_017526045.1 Opitutales bacterium | reverse complement strand
GATTTGCGCTTCCCAGAAATGTTCGTGCAAATGGCAATCCAAAAGGCGGACTTGATTTTGATTTCCGCCGCCTGGCCGCACCCGCGCATGGAGCACATAAAAACTCTCGCAAAAGCGCGCGCCATCGAATGCCAATGCTTCGCCGCCTTCGCAAACCAGGCGGGCGAGGAGCATTTCGGCTCGAACAAAATATGCTACTGCGGCTCCTCCGCCATATTCGACCCATTCGGCGAAACCGTCTGCGAATGCAAAAAAGACGTCGAGGACTTGCAGATTGGCGAAGTCGATTTGAGCCTTGCCGACTCCGCGCGGGCAAAAATTCCCGTGCTTTCAGACCGCCGCACAGAGCTCTATTTCAAAATCTAAAAATTTTTTTAACCTCAAAATTATCAAAAAAAACTATGCAGCAGCTAACGCAGGAAGCCATATCAAATTTCAGAAAAAAGGGATTTTTTTCGGAGTTTTTCGAGGATAAAAACGACGCCCTTAAATACGTTTTAAATGAAGTCGGCTCAAGCGGCGTGGGCATCGGCGGCTCCATGACAATCCACGAGCTCGGCTGGTTCGAGCCCCTCAAAAAGCGCGGCAAAACAATCTGGCACTGGTTCGAAAAATACGACGGAATTTTGGAGGAGGAAAACGCCGCGCCCTGCTACATCACAAGCGCAAACGCAATTTCCGCAGACGGCGCCATAATAAACATCGACGCCAACGGCAACCGCATAGCCGCCGCGGGCTTCGGCGCAAAAAAGGTGTTCGTCGTCTGCGGCGAAAACAAGATAGAGCGCGACATCCCCTCCGCCCTGCTGCGCGCAAAAAACATCGCAGCCCCAATGAACGCCAAGCGGCTCAACCGCAAGACCCCCTGCGCCATAAAGGCCGACAAATGCCACAACTGCAACTCGCCCGAGCGCATCTGCCGCATAACATCTATCACGACCTTCCCGATTACGAGAATGCAGACGCACATAATTTTTATCGCGGGCAGCTGGGGCTATTGACGCCGCGCTTTTTCGAGACGCGCAAAAATCCGATTTTTTTGCAAAATTTTTGTTGAAAGAGGCAGTCGAATTTGCGAAAGTTTTTTTAATTGCAATAAAAAGAATTGCCATGCGCATTACGGGGCGGGCTAATTCCGCCCGAAATTTTAAAAATTTCCGCACGGCATTCCGACATATATGAAAAGATTTACACAGGACCACGAGTGGCTCGAAATCGACGAAGACGGCATAGGAACAGTCGGAATCAGCGAATACGCGCAGGAAACTTTGGGCGAAATAACAAAAATCGAAATGCCCGGGGAAGACGCCTTTTTCAAGAAGGGCGAAGCCTTCGCGCACATCGAGTCAGAAAACGCCTCCTGCGAAGTCTACATGCCCGCAAGCGGCAAAATTATTGCAATAAACGAACAGCTCGAAGCCTTCCCGGAACTCCTCAACAGCGAGCCCGAGGGAGTCGGCTGGATTGTAAAAATCGAGCTGTCCGACAAAAACGAGCTTAACGAACTCATCAAAAAGGAGGACTATCTCGAAACCCTCCCCGAAGAAGAGAGCGAAGATGAAGAATAATTTCGCGCGAGTTTTTTTGACGATTTCCCTGGCGGCGGCATTCCTGGGCGGATGCGCCTCCGACGGGCAGAAATACTCGCGCACAATCGCCGTAATGAGCGATCCCGCGGGAGCGGAAATCGTCGTAAACGGCATGCCGGTCGCCAAAACTCCGCTTGCAATCGAAGTCGAGGCGACTAAATCGGGGCATTTTATAAGCCGGTTTGAAATAATCGCGCGCCCGCAGGCGGATGCCGAGGGGCAATACCTTCAGGTAAAGTCCTTCGCGCCCTACTCCGCAAAAGACGCGGAAAAAATCCCCGAGAAAATAACATTTGACATGCGGCTGAACCCGCGTGGCAATTAGCAAAACACGCGGGCTGATGCGGCTCGCGGGGATTGCAAAAAAACATAAAAAAGGGACAAAACCGTTTTGCAAAAAGAAAGACGGCGGCGTTGCCT
>JAFXRX010000197.1 GCA_017526045.1 Opitutales bacterium | reverse complement strand
TGGACGAGTTCCGCCGCCGCCGCGAAGAGCGAATGTCCGCGCGCAGGAATTTTGACGGCGCAACGCCGCCCGCCGAGGGCTGGTCGCCCCGCGAGCGCAGGCGCCCGCCTTTCAACCCGAATTTTGGCGGCTCCGCGCGCCCACAGCGCGGGGATAATTCCGCGGAGCGCGCAGCCGGGGCGCCCGCGCAGGTCCCGCAAAACGCGCAAACTCCGCAAAGCGCGGAAAACGCGGACGCGCAGGCTCAGGCTTCGTCAAGCGAGCTTTTGCAGATGCTTGTCTCGAAAAATCCGTTCGCGCAAGCTTCGGGCAAGGCGTCAGAGCAGAACCCCGAGGGGCTTTCGCTGCGCAGCGCGGTTATGGTCGACGGGAAATGGTCTTTCAGCGTGTCGGATAAATCCGGCAAAAACTACTGGCTCGAGCTCGGCGAGGAAATCGAAAACGCGCCGTGCAAAATAGAGTCGTTTGACGAGAGGACGATGACGGCGAAGGCGAGCGTCGCCGGCAAGCAGACCGATCTGGTTTTGGCTACGCGCATGGCAAACGGCGGCTCGCGCAGGGTCGAGCTTGTCGACGCAATCCGCCCGCGCAGAATGATTGCCCCCCACGAGCGCGCAAAAGTTTGGAGCCAGTACGCAACCGACGAGCAGCGCGAGGCGGCAAACCGCGTTTGGCAGACCGCGCGCGCCCAGGGCAGAAACTATCTGAACCGCGAAGACCGCCGCAAAATTTTTGAAATCGAACGCACCATACAAATTCCCGAAAACCCGCAGGGCGGCGGTGCGCCGCAGCAGCCGCCGATGCCGCCGCAGCGTTAGACAGGATTTTAAATGCACACTGACGAAAATCTTTTCATCCAAAAAGTTTTTGAAAATCTGGGCGCGGCCCCCGACGCGGAGTCGGTTGCCGAAGTCGCCGCGGCGGAGCGCGCGCAGAAGGCGGCTTTAATCGCGCAAAAAACTTCGCGCCTTGAAACGGACGTCGCAAAAGCCATAGCCGACGCCGCGGGGCTTGAGTATTTCGGCGATTTTGCGGGCGTGGCAAAGCCCTCCAAAAACCTGTCGGTCAAGCTCGTTTCGGAGTATTGCTGCCTGCCCGTCGCCGAGACCGACGACACTTTCGCCCTCGCTTCTCCGTGGATAGCCTCCGACGAAATCAACAAGTGGATTTTTTCGATTTCCGGCAAATTCGCGGAATGGAAAATCGCCCCCGCCTCCGCGCTTTCGGAAAAAATCGCCGAGTATTTCGGCGTCGGCGCGGGCAGCCTTTCCGAAAAGGACTTGGCGGAGTTCGCCGCCGAGGCGGACGGCGAAATCGAGGAGGACGAAAACGCCGCAATCATAAAATTCGTAAACGAAATCATTACCCGCGCGATGGCAGACCGCGCAACCGACATCCACATCGAGCCCCAGCGCGAGTCTCTGAACATCCGCTACCGAATTGACGGCAACCTCGTGCCCGTGCGCGTCCCCGACAACCTCCTGAGGTTTAAGGACTCCATTATCTCGCGCATAAAAATCATGGCGAAGCTCAATATTTCCGAAAAGCGCAGGCCGCAGGACGGCCGCATCGGCTTCACCCTCAAAAACGGCGAGGATATCGACATAAGAATTTCGTCGCTGCCGACTATGTACGGCGAGAGCGTCTCAATGCGCCTTCTTACAAAAAAATCGCAGCCCATTTCAATTTCCGACCTCGGCTTTCTGCCCGACGACGCCGAAAAAATCAAGCGCCCGCTCGCGCGCCCGCACGGCATCATTTTGGTGACAGGCCCGACGGGCTCGGGCAAATCCACAACCCTTACCGCCTTCATCCGCCGCCTGCGCTCGCCGGAAATCCGCATAATCACAGTCGAAGACCCGGTCGAATACGAAGTCGAGGGCGTGAACCAGACGCAGGTTAATCCGGAAATCGGGCTGACTTTCTCCTCAGTCTTGCGCTCCGTTTTGCGCCAGGACCCCGACGTCATCATGGTCGGCGAAATCCGCGACCGCGAAACTGCCGACATCGCAATCCGCGCGTCTTTGACGGGCCACTTGGTGCTCAGCACACTGCACACAAACGACTCCGCCGGCGCGCTGACGAGGCTTATCGACATGGACATCGAGCCGTTTCTAATCGCCTCTTCCGTCGAAATGATTTTGGCGCAGAGGCTCGTGCGCAAGCTTTGCCCGTGCAAAGTCTTGGCGAACTACGACGAAAAGTATCTGCTAAGCTGCATGAATTCCCTCAAAATTCCGCATTCGGAAATTTCAAGCGCCGGCGGCATTTGCAAGGCGAACGGCTGCCCCCGCTGCCGCGGGCTTGGCTACCACGGCAGAATAGGAATATTTGAAATCCTGCTTGCAACCGACGAAATACACGAGGCAATTCTCGCCAGAAAAACCGCAAGCCAAATCCGCGACATCGCGCTTTCGCACGGCATGCGCACCCTCCAGCGCTGCGGCTGGGAGCACCTTAAAAACGGAAACACGGGGCTCGAGGAAATTATGCACTACGCTTCCATAACCGACGACGAGGCAAAATAGCAATGCCCGATTTTATCTACAAAGCAGCCTCTAACGGCAAAGTCGAAAGCGGCTCTATTTCCGCCGCCGACAGAAAAACCGCGCTCGCCAATCTTTCGCGCGCGGGAAAAACCGTTTTGGAATTGAAGTCCGCGGACGCCGCAATTTCCGTTGCCGCCCAGGGCGCGGACGCCGCAAAAATCGTCAAGGGCGGCGAAAATTTGTCGCTTGCGTTCTTTAAAAAAATGCTGCAGCTGTGCAAGGGCGGAATGCCCATTGCCGACGCGCTGCGCGGGCTCGCCCAGCGCTCTCTCAACAAAAATATGCAGGCTCTTTCCCGCGACCTCTATAAAAACATAAGCGAGGGCGCGACGCTTTCCGCGGCGATGTCGGCATTCCCAAAGCTCTTTGAGCCGTCGATTTTAAACCTCGCGGAGGCGGGCGAATCCACCGCAAACATCGTGCCGATTTTCCAGAACATCGTGAAGTACCTTGAGGGCAAAAAGGCGCTGCGCTCAAGCGTAGTTTCGGCGCTGGTCTATCCGATTATTTTGTGCACGCTCGCTTCCGCCGTCGTTTTGCTCTTCCTCTTCTACCTCCTGCCCATGTTCAAAATATGATGGAAAATCTCGGCGGAGAAATGAATTTGCCCGTAAAAATTCTCATGGCTTTCGGCGACTTTTTGATGTACGGGCTGCCTGTTTTAATGGCCGTTTTTTGCGTCGCCGCGATTTTTATAAGCCGCTGGCGCGCGGCCGAAAGCGGCAGGCTTGCAACCGACAAACTTTTGCTGAAAATTCCGCTCGCTGGCAAAATCATTTACAATGCCGATTTAAGCAGGTTTACAAATTTGATTGCCACGCTTTACGCCTCCGGCGTCAACACCACCGAAACTTTGAAGATGGCGGAGCGCACAATCGGCAATTCGTATTTGCGCCTGCGCTTCCAGCAGTGCAGGCTCGCCATTAACGACGGCGCGGCGGTTGCGGCGTCTTTTAAAAAATACGAAATTTTTGACGACGACGACATCGACATCCTTTCAGTCGGCGAGAGGACGGGGAGTTTGGTGGAATGCTTTGCAGAAATTTACAATCTGCACATGGAGGCGTTGTCGGTTTCGATAAAGAGGGCTACTTCGATTTTGACTGCGGTTGCGTTTATTGTTGCGGTTTTGATTATATTATTGGTTGCGCTCGGCATCATTTCCTCGGTATACGGCCTCTCCCAAACCCTATCCTCTTAAAAAGCGGTGAAAAACGGAATAAAAAAGCAAACTATTTTAGAAAAATAGTTTTAATAATAGAGCGGCTTCGCCGCATCCGAAAAAGAAGTTTGCTTTTTTTATTCCTTGCGCTCCATGTTGGGATTGGCTCGACTTACGTACGTAAGTACGCTTACGCTCGCCAATCCACAACAGCATCGCGCATTTTGACCGCTTTTTACCCCTCACAACCTACCCAGACGCACCCGAAGATAGTGCTTAGAGTTCCCAGACGCGCAACGCGGGAGTACACAAAGTATCAAAAGTTTTTTTAATATAGAGCGGCTTTGCCGCATCCGGAAAAAATTCTTCTTTCTTTTTTTAAGGGACTATTTCTTCGTTAAATTGCTTGCAGGGGGCGCAGGGCAAAAGCTATAACGCTTTTGCACCGCCCGCGTCCCCATGTTTTCTATAATTCCAACCAGGCTATTAGGATAAATTGAAGGATTACCATGAGCGCGACGAGCGCGTAGCAAAAAATGAAAAAATAACTGCGGCGCATTTTGCGCTCTCTTACTTGTTGTGCCATGAAAAATAAGTCTCCATTTTTATCCGCGCTCTTCAAGCTTTTTTTGCGCCGCCGCCGCGGCGTTTAAAGTCCCCTTTAGCCCCGCGCGCTCCGCGCAATATAAAAGATTTTTCAATGCGGGCGCGATGAATTTCAAATATTCTTTCCTCCCTTTTGTATCGCTTAAAAACGCGTACGCCCCCAGAGCCTGCATTATCCGCTGGCAGCTGAATTTGTAAAACATTTCTTCGTCGAATTTGATTTCGCGCAGGCCGCAGTAGTATTGCAGCAGCTCCCCGCGCGTTTGTTCGTTGAGCATTTCGCAGTAGGGGTCGAAGAGCAGCGAGCCCAAGTCGTACCAGAAAGAACCGACTCTCATCCCTTGAAAGTCGATAAAAACAACGCCTTTTCCGCCGTCTTTTACGATGGCGTTTTGCGACTGGAAGTCGCGGTGCACGAGCGTCTGCGGCGCGGCAAGAAGCGCGCTGCCAAGCTTTTCCCATTCCTCTTGCGGCCTCGGCAAATTAAGCCTTAGGTGTTTTAAAATAAGATTTTCAAAAAAGTATTCGCGCTCCCATGCGTAGAGGTTTTTGTCGAAGCCCGCCATGAGCTTTATCGGGCTTTTGAAAAAGCTTTCGGATGCCTTTGTGTGCAGGGTTGCGGCGTTTGAGAGCGTCTTTTTGTAGGCGGCGATTGCGGTTTTTTTGTCCGCGTTTTTGCAGAAGTCGAGAAGGTCGGTTTTACCCGCGTCCTGCATTATCAAAATTCTTTTTGCTGGGTCGTGGTGGAAAATTTTGGGAACGTCCACTCCGTTTTGCGCCAAAAATTTCGCGATGCCTGCGTACAAAAAATTTTCCTCCTTTTCGGCGGAGTATTCGCAGAAAATGCAATCTCCCGCGTCGGCGTCGTAAAACCTGAAAAACGCGCGCGCGCTGCCGCCTTTTTCGATTTTTTCGAAGTCCGAGGATGGGTTGAAGCCGATTGATTTTAAAAATTCTCTCATTTGATTTTTTCGTATTCCGCGATTGTGCCGATGTCCGTCCAGGGGGAATTGTCTGTGTAGGCGGCGACGGAGCCCGGCGATTTTTTTATAAGCTCCAAAAGAGCCTCCACTGTGGAAAAATTTTTTTCGGGGCGTTTTTTTACGATTTCAAGAAACTCTTTGCGGCAGGCGAAAATCCCCGTAAACTGCATTGTTTTTTCGAATTCCGCCCCGAGTGCAAAGCGCATGTCGCATACGCGGTTTTGACGCACCGAGACGTTTTTGTTCGCGCCTTCCTCGCGCAGCGCGAGGGCGGCGGGGCAGGGGCATTTTTCGAAAAAGTCCGCGAATTTTTTTATGTCGCCCTCCCAAAAAATGTCGCCGTTATAGACGAGCGCGCCGCTTTCAAAGTCGATAAAATCCAGTATGTTTTTTAGCCCGCCGCCAGTGTCCAAGAGCTCCTCTTCGTGCACGAAACGCAGGCTTGCGCCCTTAAATTTTGGGGATGAAAAATATTGCGCGTACTTTTGCGCCGCGTGGTGGGTGTTGACGATTATTTGCTCAAAGCCCGCCGCCGCAAGATTGCCAAAAATATGCTCGATGAGCGGCTTGCCGCCGACGGGGAGCATCGGCTTGGGCGTGTCGAGCGTAAGGGGGCGCAAGCGCGTCCCCAGCCCCGCTCCGAGTACGAAGGCTGTCTTTAATTTGCTCATACCATTTTCAATATTTTTTATGCGGCGCGATTTTTCAAGCAATATTTGCGCCAGCGGCGGCGGAATTTTGTTTTGTTGACATATTTGAAAAAATTTCTAATTTCTTAACCTTTAAATTTATATTCAATTTATGATTACTTGGATACAGGTTCTACTTCAAAAGCACCATAAAATCATATTTTCGGTGCTGCTGTTTGTGATTATCATAGCCTTCGTTTTCACGATCGGCTCTTCAATCCCGTTCTTCGGCGGGCGCGACGGCTCCGTCAGGGTAAGCAGAAGCAATTTTTACGGATACAACCTCGACGACCAGTACCAGATGGCGCAGCTGCAGCGCCAGGCTGTTTTGGACTTGCACTTGTCGGGAGTCCGCCCCGACAACAATTCGCTTACATTCAAAATGCTTGAAAGCGCGTATTTGCAGTATGCCGCCAAAAAAATGTGCATAAACCGCATTTCCGACGCCGAATTCGAGGCGTTTGTAAAGTCTTTGCCAGCATTCCAAAAGGACGGGAAGTTCGACGCAGAAGCCTGGAAGGATTTTTCAAGCAACATAAAAACGCGCATGAATTTGACCGACGAGCAGCTCGCCTCCATTCTCGCCTCGATTGCGCTCAACAGCAAGGTTCAGAAGCTTCTTGTGGGCCCCGGGTACGCGACCGACGCCGAAGTCGAAAATCTTTACTGCCGCCAAAACGGCGTTTGGGACCTGTATGTGGCGTCTTTGCCCTACGACAAATTCGACCCGAAAACAAAGCCCTCCGACGAGGATTTGCAGAAGTATTTCGACGCCAATTCCGAAGTTTTCAGAATACCCGAGGCTGTCGGCTTTGACGTGGTTTTCCTGCCCGCAAAAGACTTCAAGTCTGCGGACGACGAAAAGTTCACCGACGAGGACGTCGAGAATTTCTACCGCCACACAATCCGCAAGTACATCACCCAGGACGAAAAGGGCGTGAAGGTAAAAGAGCTTAAAGACGTAAAAGACGAAGTCGTAAAAGACCTCAAAAACGAAAACGCAATCAACCGCGCCCTTGCAAAGGCGGAGGACGTTCTCGGCGCGCTTTACGACTCCGAGGCGAAGCTTGCCTCTGCCGAGTTCAAGAAAGTTCTTGCCGACTTCAAGCTCGAATTGAAATCTCTGCCGCTTGCCCGCGCGGGCGAAAGAACCCCGCAGGGCGCGCCGCGCGAAGTCATTGTCGCGGCTCTTGCCGAAAAATTGAGCCCCGAAAAGTTTTATTGCGACCCGATAAGGGCGGACGACGGCGCGTATTTGGTTTTCTTCCGCGAAAGCAAGCCCTCGTACATCCCGCAGATAAACCAGGTCAAGCCGCAGGTTGAAAAATCCTACATTGAAGCCAAAAAGCGCGAAGCCTTCGCAAAGCTTGGCGGCGAATTGGCTGAAAAATTGAAGGCCGACGTCGCCAAGGGCGGCGAAAAAGCCTTTGAGCAGGACGCAAAAGCTGCGGGTTTTGCCGTTAAAAATCTTGAAAAATTCTCGTTTGCGAAGTCGGAATTGACCGGCGACGACGCCAAGCTATACAGGGTTCTTGCTTCGGCTTTGGCGAAGATGTCGGGCGGCGACGTCTCTGGCATGCTCAACATCGGCGGCACGGGCTACATCGTTTACGCCAAGTCGTTTGCAAATCCAGACTTGAAGGGCGAAAAAGCCGACTTGAAGAAATTGTCCGATTCCATCGCCGCGGAGAGCGCGCAGATTTCCGCAATCGGAATTTTGGAGGGCAAAATTCGCGCCCAGATGCCGCAAAAATCGAACGGCGACGAAGAGTAATTTCCAAAATTCAGCCCGAAAAATTAACAGGCAAAAGGCCTCCGCGGGGAAATCGCGGGGGTTTTTTATTTTTTTGCGCACAAAATACGAAATTTGTATGTTTTTTGGCGAAAAACTACAATTTTGTAATTGCGGGCGGTTTTTTGCCACATATTTGTCTTAGAACCTTGACTTTATTTTAAAAAGTTTTCCAATACATTTTTCAACGGAATTATAAGCGTTGAAAAAATATGGCAAAACGTACAGATATTAAAAGCATATTGATTGTAGGCTCAGGGCCTATCGTAATCGGCCAGGCTTGCGAATTCGACTATTCGGGTAGCCAAGCCTGCAAAGCGTTGAGAGAGGAAGGCTACAGGGTAATACTTGTAAATTCAAATCCCGCCACAATTATGACCGACCCGCAGATGGCGGACGTGACATACATTGAGCCTCTGACGCCCGAATCTTTGGAAAAAATCATAGCCAAGGAGCGCCCCGACGCCCTGCTGCCGACATTGGGCGGCCAGACGGGTCTGAACCTTTCCACGGAGCTGCACAGAATGGGCATCCTCAAAAAGTACGGCGTCGAAATGATTGGCGCGAAGGCCGAGGCAATCGAAAAGGGCGAAGACCGCGAAAAATTCCGCGAATCGATGATAAAAATCGGCTTGGACGTCCCCAAAAGCGCGGTTGTGCATACTTTGAAAGAGGCGATTACCTGGATTGAGGAGCACAAACGCTATCCGGTAATCATCCGCCCGAGCTTCACCCTCGGCGGCACGGGCAGCGGCATTGCATACAACCGCGACGAGTTTGAAAGAATGGTTACGTTCGGCTTGGAGGCCTCGCCCGTAACGGAAATTTTGATTGAGGAAAGCCTCATCGGCTGGAAGGAAATCGAAATCGAGGTAATGCGCGACAAGAAGGACCAGTGCATTGTAATCTGCTCGATTGAAAACTTCGACCCCATGGGCGTGCACACGGGCGACTCCATAACAATCGCCCCCGCGCTCACCTTGACGAACAAGGAATACCAGCTGATGCGCGACGCCTCTTTTGCAATCATACGCGAAATCGGCGTCGAGTCGGGCGGCTCGAACATCCAGTTTGCCGCCGACCCCAAGACGGGCAGGGTCGTCATCATCGAAATGAACCCGCGCGTTTCGCGCTCTTCGGCTCTCGCCTCGAAGGCGACGGGCTTTCCGATTGCGAAAATGGCGGCAAAGCTCGCGGTCGGCTACACGCTCGACGAGCTGCAAAACGACATCGTAAAAACTATCCCCGCAAGCTTCGAGCCGACAGTCGACTACATCGTCGCAAAATATCCGCGCTTTGCCTTTGAAAAATTCGTCGGCGCCGACGACACGCTGACAAGCTCGATGAAGTCCGTTGGCGAAGTTATGTCGATTGGCAGGACTTTCAAGGAGGCAATTCAAAAGGCGATACGCTCTCTTGAAATCGGCGCGCGCGGCCTTGGCGGCGGCGGCAAATTCGGCGGCAGGGAAGTCGAAGATGTGGCGGAAATTTCCAAATTCCTCGCCCGCCCGACGGCAAACAGAATGTTCTATATTAGATACGCCCTCTTGGCTGGAATGACAGAGGAGCATATTTGCGAGCTTACAAACATCGACCCCTGGTTCATCCGCCAGATTGCCGAAATTGTTCAGACCGAGCAAAAGATGCGCGAGGCGGGGCTTTTGAACATGACAAAAGAGCTCCTGCAGGAGGCGAAGTCTTCGGGCTTTACCGACTTGCAGATTGCCGACATCTGCTCCACAAAAATCCGCAACATCAAAAAATTGCGCGAAGAGTGGGGCATCAACACAGTTTACAGGCTCGT
>JAFXRX010000196.1 GCA_017526045.1 Opitutales bacterium | reverse complement strand
GCGGCTTTGTAAAAAGTTTTATTTTTTGGAGTGAGGAATTTTTCTGCCGCGGCGCATGAAGGTCGGGATGTCCAAATCCTCTTTATTGTAGATGTTGCGCGGCGTCTCCTCGAAAAATCCGCGCTTTAAGTCGATGTCGACAAATTCAAACTCGCCCTGGGTCGCCGGATTTTTTTGGGGCTTGCGCGCGCGCTGCCTCGGGGCGGGCTTGGTTTCGGCGGGCGGCTCGGGCTCTTGCGGAGTTTCCTCCTCGAAGAGCTCGTCGGAAATTTCAAGCCCGATTGCCGCGATTTCGAGCCTCTTTTGGAACGACTGCTCGATTTTGACGCCGAAAATCACGCTCTCGCTGTTGCAGAATTTCGCTGCGGCCGCCATGAGCGTCTGCTTTAGCTGCTCCATGGACATGTCGCTGCCGGCTCTCACGCCGACGAGAAGCCTGTTCGCCTTTTGCGCGGAGAATTTCGATTTCAGGGCGGGGAAAGAGTCGAAGCTTTTCATCGCCTTTGCTATGTAGTTTGCGCCCTGGCCGGAGCCGAACGAAAACGCGGTGCGGTGCGGCGCGTTTGTGTGGAAGGTGTTTTTTAGCGAGTTGAAATCCGCGTTTATCAGCCCGCCCTCGGATATGAGGGACGAAATCGAGCCCGCGGCGACCCTCGCGCACATGCTCGCCTTTTCGTACGCAGCCAGGATGTTTGCCTGCGCGCTTTCGGCGAGCATTTCGTCGTTGGGCAGGGCGATTGCCGCGTCGCAAATTGAGCGTATTTTTTTGAAGGCGTTTTCGGCTATGCGCGTTTTTGCGCCGCCCTCAAACGCGAAGGGCAGAGTGCAGAAGGCGATTACAAACGCGCCCGCGTCCTTTGCGATTTTTGCGACGACCGGCGCCGCCGCCGAGCCTGTGCCGCCGCCGAGCGACACTGTCAAAAACAGAAGCTTTACGTTTTCGAGCGCGGAAGTTATTGCGTCGATGTCGTCCTGCGCCGCGCGCTCCGCCAAGGATATGTCGCCGCCCGCGCCCATTGAGCGGGTTACGGATTTGCCGATTAAAATTTTTTCCTCCGCGCTCGAGGCTTCGAGCGATTTTGCGTCGGTGTTTATTGCCAGGCATTTGCCGCCGCACATCGCCCCGCGCAAAAACTCCAGGGCGTTTACGCCGCCGCCGCCGACCCCCGCGGCCTTTATGAAATTTCCGAATTCCGACATCGCTTTTCCCTCAACGCTTTTTGAAAATTTTTGCAAGCCCGCCCCAGCCGATAGGGCCGTTTTTCTTTGAGAGCTTTTTGGCGTCCTACATCGCCGCCGAAAGAAGCCCGAGCGCGGTTGAATATTCGGGGCTTGCGAGTATCGACGGCGCCCATTCCGCGGCCCTTGCAACGCGCGTTTCAACGCCGAGCATTGTGCTTGCAAACCCGCTTAAATCCTGCGTGCGCGAAACGCCGCCCGTAAGCAAAACTTCGGGGATTTGCCCGTTTGCGAAGTAGTCGGAAAGCTCCGCGCGTATGATTGCAAAAAGCTCCTCGAACCTCATGCAGATTATTGTGTTTATGGACGACATC
>JAFXRX010000195.1 GCA_017526045.1 Opitutales bacterium | reverse complement strand
GTTATCGCCGAGATTATGCCGAGCTTCGAAATCGGAGCCCCTGCGGTTTTTGCGGCATCCAAAGCCGGCTGCAATACTGCGGGGTCGAAGTTCGAAACAGTGGAGGCTGTTTTTGCCACAAGTATAATTAAAATGACCAGCGGAATGAGCGGCAGGTATGTGGAAATTTTTGCGACGTATTTAATGCCGACAAGCCCCATGAAAGTCGCAAGCGCGCCCCAAACGACCATTATCGCCCACAGCGGGATGAATGTCAGCGTTTCGTGCAGGAGGATTGACGAAAAGAAGATGTTTACGCCTACCCAGCCGAACTGCAAAAGCCCCATCAAAAGGCCGGGCATCGCAATGCCGCCTTTTGCGCCGAAAACGGAGGAGCCTATTACGTACAGCGGCATTCCGCTTTTGAGCCCCAAGAGCGCGGGAGTTTTATAATAGAGCAGGTAGCAGAGAACCGCGCCCAGAACCACGCCCAAAATGGGGGTGCAAATTCCGTATGCGAGCCCGCCCGCGCCGCCGCCAAAATTTACGGTGTTCTGCCAGAACACAAACCACAGGATAATTCCCGCGTACGAGGGCGCGATGTTTTTAAACCATGCCAGCCTGTTTTCGGAGGGGTTTGGCTTTGCCTCCGCCAAGTATGATGGTAGATTTTCTTTCATAGACTATTTTTGTTTGATGTTTTGTTCGATAAAAATTTTGCAAATCAAAAGCCCGCTTCAATCTTTACGCCGTACCAGACCTGGTCTTTCTTTTCGTGGCGGAAGAAGCCTTCGCAGCTTCTTTCGTTGAAGCGCCGGCAGTAGCGCGCGCCGCCGCTGATTGTGAAATATCTTGTGATTGAATACGCCAAATCGATTGTCGCCCCCGCGTACATGTATTGGTCGAACGCGCTGCCCTGGCATTTTACGAAAGCGTAGTTTGCGCTTATGGGCATTGTAAGCCCGCCGAAGCCGAAGTACGAGCCGAGTGGAAATTCGTAGGAAAGCGACGCCTCGACGTTGTGGGTGTCAAGCTGGAAGTTGTAGTAGTAATAGACGGAGGGGGACAGGTTGAAGCCGAAGAGCAGGTCGGTGGTGTCGAGAGTAATTCCGCCATATAGCTCGTTTTGGTAGCTTTTGCCCTCGTGCTCGTAGGGATACCAGAAATACTGGTAGCCGACGTCGAAGACGACGATGTAAAGCGAATACATCAGCCCGCCGTAAAAATCGGCCTGGCTGAGATTTTTTAAAATGTCCGTGTATTTGTCGATTTTGTGGTGCAGGGGCGTGTTCATCCACGCGCCCGCGTAGGCGTCAAAGCCCAGAATTTCGTAGGAAATTTCGACGCTCGCCTGCAGGGAGTCGTCGGCGAGCTTGTCGCCGCGGAACATGTAGGCTGTCGTGTATTCCCCCGTAGCCGTCAGCTTTAAAGCGGCTGCGGAGGGGCTTGTAAGCGATTTTGTCGAGAAGCTGCCGTCGTGCGCGTTTGCCGAAACGGCGAGGGCGAGCGTTGCAAGTATCGTTGCGATTTTTTTCATGGTTTGGTGTTAAAAAATTATTTTTCGACAATCCAGATGTTGCGGAAGCTTACGGGATTGCCGTGGTCTTGAAGCTTCAGTTTGTAAGGCGGCTGCGGGTGGCGGAAGTTTTTGCGCTGCGGCTGCGGGCAGCTTGTGCCGTGCGGAAATTCCGTTTGGGAGTGCACTTTCACGCCGTTGTGCCACACATTGACTTTCGCGTATTCCTTGAGCTTGCCGTTTTCAAATTTTGGCGCGGCAAATTCGATGTCGTAGGTTTGCCAAGTCTCGGGCGGCAGCGAGGCGTTGACTTGCGGGGGCATTATTCTGTAGGCCGCCCCGCAGTCGTTCCAGATTCCCTCCGCGCCGAACGAGTCGAGAATTTGTATTTCGTATGGCCCCGTGAAAAAGCCCGAGTTTGCCCTGTCTTGCGACTCCTTGTCGGGCATGTGCGG
Source organism: Opitutales bacterium (assembly GCA_017526045.1). Taxonomy (GTDB): domain Bacteria; phylum Verrucomicrobiota; class Verrucomicrobiia; order Opitutales; family Intestinicryptomonadaceae; genus Intestinicryptomonas. The sequence continues at coordinate 6,901 of JAFXRX010000195.1, read as the reverse complement.
GATTTTAAATTCGAGGTGGATTTTGAAGTCTTTAAATTCGCGCTTTGTCCGGATTGTCTGGTTCTTGCCCTTTTCGTCGCCATCGTTTGATTTTGCGACGGTCATTGCGCCGTTTGAAATTTTCCAGACGCAGGGCTTGCCGCGCTCGTTTTCCCATTCGTCGGCATTTTCGCCGCCGAAAAGGACAATCGCGCCCTCGGGGGCTTTTTCGCCCAGAGAGGGGGATTTCCTTTCGATTTTCTTCAATTTTACAACGCCTTTTTTGTTGCCGTCGGAGCACGTAAAGCTGCCACCGCCTTCGCCGATTGTTCCGCAAAATTTGTACCTGCCCTCGTTTTCGATTTTGAGAACGCCGCCTTCCGCCTTCAAGCCACAAGCCAAAACTTCGGCGTCGCTTCTCTTGTCGAATTCGGGCATTATGCGCAGCTTGTAGCCGTCTTTGTGCTTGGAAATTTGCGCGGCGATTTCGCGGTTTGTATCGTACGGGTATCTCTTGAAATTTTCGATTGTGCCGGCGTATTCGCCCACGAGATGGTCGTTTGCAAATGCGCAGGCGCATCCGAAAATTGCGGCGATTGCCGTATAAAAGTAGTGTTTAAGCATTGCTTTGATAAAAAAGTTCGCGCAAATTCTGCCTTTAAAAAAAGCGCGTGTCAAGCGCGTAAAGCGGGGGCGCGCGGCAAGCTTTTTGCTTTGACAATTCGGCGGAAACGCCCATTATCAAAAAGAAAGAATTGAGAAATGAAAAGGTACGCGGTCATAATGGCGGGCGGGGTCGGCGAAAGGTTTTGGCCTTTGAGCCGCGCGGAGCGCCCGAAGCATCTTTGGAATATTGCAGGCGGAAAAGAGTGCCTGCTGACGCAGACCTTTTCCAGGATTTCGCGCTTTGTCCCGAAGTCGAACATAATGGTTGTTACAAACGCCCTCCAGATTGGCGGCATAAAAAAATACTGCCCGGAAATCCCGCATGAAAATTTGGTTGCCGAGCCTTGCGGGCGCGACACAACCGCGGCAATCGGCCTTGCCGCAGCCCTCGTCGAAAGCCGCGCGGGCAGCGCGGATTCGTCGTTTGCGGTGTTTCCCTCCGACCAGCTCATAGAGGACGCCGAGGGGTTTTCGGAAACTGTCATGAAGGCTTTTGAAGTCGCCGAGGAGGGCGACAGGCTCGTTACAATCGGCATCAACCCCTCTTTCCCCGCGACGGGCTACGGCTACATAAAGCGCGGCAAAGACCGCGGCGGCGCCTTCGAAGTCGAAAAATTTTACGAAAAGCCCGACGAAGCCCGCGCAAAAAAATATCTTGAAAGCGGCAATTTCTACTGGAACGCCGGCATATTCGTCTGGAAGACGTCCTCAATTTTGTCCGCCCTGGAGCGCAACGCCCCCAAAACTTTTGAAATTTTCGAAAAGATAAGGGCGAATTTGAATTCCGGCAAAGACGTTCAAAATGCGGCGGCGGAGCTGTACCCGCAAATCGAAAAAATAAGCATAGATTTTTCGGTCATGGAAAAATCCGCCAACGTCTGGGTCGTGCCCGCGAATTTCGACTGGGACGACGTCGGCTCGTGGGCTGCGCTCGAGCGCCATTTGAAGAAGGATTCGCAAGGCAACGTCGCAGTCGGCGAATTGCACGCGCAGCAGGCGGGCGGCTGCTCTGTTTTTGACGCCGCGGGCAGGGCGACCGCGATTGTGGGGCTGAGCGGCATCGTCGTTGTCCACTCCGCGGACGCCACTTTGGTTTGCAGCAAGGATTGCGCCGAAAAAATCAAGGACTTGGTGCGCTCCCTGCCGCAAAAATACAGGTAATTCTTATCCCCTAAAAAATTTTTTCATGAACGCCTGCCGAGACATTGTTTTTGATACGCTAAAAAATTTGCAGCCCGATGCCGCCAAAAATTTAAGCGAATTCATCTCGTGCGAAAATTTGCCCGACCGGGCGGCTGCCTCTGTTTGCGAATTGGTTGAGGCAAAAAAATTCGGCGAGCTTGACGACAGGTTTTTCAGGCATCTTTCTTTCGGGACGGGAGGGCTGCGCGGCAGGGTTTTGGCGGCAAATCCCGCGAGAGCCGAAATTCCCGCGGAAGAGCCTGAATATCCCGCAGTCGGCACAAACTGCCTCAACGATTTTACCGTGCTTAAAGCGGCTTTGGGGCTTTGGGATTTTTGCGCGGATTATTGCGCAAAAAACGGCGGCGCGCCGCGGCTTGTCATCGCAAGGGACGTGCGCTTTTTCTCGGAGAGGTTTTGCGCGCTTACGGCTTCGCTTTGGCGCAAAAAGGGCGGGGAAGTGTTTATTTTCAGCGGCGCGCGCTCCACGCCGCAGCTCTCTTTCACTGTGCGCAAATTGAAGGCTCTTGCGGGCGTCGTGATAACCGCAAGCCACAACCCCCCGCACGACAACGGCTACAAGGTTTATTTCAAGGACGGCGGGCAAATCACAAACAAAATCGCCTCCGAAATTGCCGAAAGAATGTCGAAAATCGGCTGGGGCGAAGTCTGCAAACATTTGCAAATCGACCTCGGCGGCGTAAAAATTGTCCCGCAGGACGTTGAAGAATGCTACATAAAAAGCATTGCCGACTGCGTTTTGGACAAGCCGCTAATCGAAAAAAATCCGCCCAAAATCGTGTTTAGCCCCGTGCACGGAACGGGCGCGTTCGCCTGTCCGAAGGTTATGGGCTCGCTTGGAATTTCGCCCATTCTTGTCGAGGCGCAGATGGCGGAAAATCCGCGCTTTCCCACAGTGAAAACCCCGAACCCCGAATATCCCGAAACGCTTTCTGCGGGGATTGAAATCGCAAAGCGCGAAAACGCCGACGCGGTTTTGGTTACCGACCCCGACGCCGACAGGCTGGGGGTGGCGGTGCGCGGCGAAGGCGGCGAATACGGGCTTTTGGACGGCAATTCAATCGCGGCTGCATTGTTTTATTACAGGGCGGAAAAGATGCGCCAAATGGGCATAATAAAAAATCCGAAAAACTGCGCCGTCATAAAAACTTTTGTAACGACCCCTTTAATCGACAAAATCGCGCGCGCCCGCGGCTTAAAATGCGTAAACGTGCTGACGGGCTTCAAGTGGATAGGCGAGCGGCTTACGCATTACGAAAATCTGCTCGAAAAAGAAATCGGGGCGGAAGCGGCGGAAAAACTCGGCTATTTGGAGCGCGCAGCTCTTATGCAGAAGCATTCGACTTTCGCGGTTTTCGGCGGCGAGGAAAGCTACGGCTACATCGCGGCGGACTCCGTGCGCGACAAGGACGCCAACGCCGCTCTTGCGATGTTCTGCGAGCTTATGGCTTGCCTTAAAAGCCGCGGCAAAAGTTTTGCCGATTACATGGCTGAAATTTACTCCGAGTTCGGCTGCCACGCGCAGGCGCATGCAAGCGTATATTTCGAGGGCGCGGGCGGGGCGCGGAAAATCCAAAACATCCTGGAAAGCCTCGAGGAAAATCCGCTTGAAAGCCTTTGCGGCTGCGCGGTTTCAAGCTTTACGAATTTCTCGAAAGAGGGAATTTTCGACGCCGACGGGCTGCCCGTCCCCGCGGAAAAATTTTATTTTTACGAATTGGAAAACGGCGCGCAGTTTGCCGTCCGCGCCTCCGGAACGGAGCCTAAAATAAAGTTTTACATCTTCGCCTCCGCGCCCGTTTCGGGCGGAGTTTCGCAGAAAGATGCAATGCAAAAATCCGAAGAGATTGTCGGCAAAATTAAGGGCGTGCTCGTTGCTCTCGCCAGACAAAGGTGCGGCTAAAATCCGCTAAATCAAAGGGGCATGGCGGGATTGCCGAAGGCGGTTTGCCCTTTTTTTACGCAGGATTGCGCGCATGAGTTCGCGCCGAGAAAGGAATTTTCAAACATTGTCGCGCCGCCTTTTAAAATCGAAGAAGACGCCATGAACGCGCCTTCTTTTAGCTCCGCTTTTTCGCCGACGACGCAGTTTGAGGATATTGTCGAATAGTTCCCGATTTTCGCGGAGCTTGAAATTTTCACAGCCGCGTTTATCGAAACAAAATCTCCTATTTGCGCGTTTGCTTGCACGAAGCAAAAGGGCGCGGCAACAACGCCTTTGCCGATTTTCGCGCTGCCCGAAACCGCCGCGTTCGGGTGGATGAAATTTTCAAACTCCGCGCCGCGGGCAGCCAAAATTTCGGCGATTTTCTTTTTGAATTTCGGGTTTGCAACGGCAAAAATTACGGCGTCGCCTTCGAGCGGAATGTACGACGAAAAATCCGAAATTATTTTGTGGGCAAAGCCGAAGCCTTCGAGCGCGTTTGGGTTGTCGTCGAGAAAGCCGCGGATTTGCGCGTTTTTTGCGGAATTTAGGAGATACGAATAGACCTCCCGCCCGAAGCCGCCCGCGCCCGCTATCACAAAATTTTTCATCCCGTCTATCCCAAAAGTTTTTGGAAAAATTGCCAGGCTTTCGAATCGAGCGAGCCCGCGCCGCCCTCGATTTCGCCGTTTTTAAACACTTTGAATTCGCGCAAATTTCTGCGCGGCGAGCCCACGCTGATTTCGGAATTGGACGCCACGTCCACGGAGCCGTCGGAGTTTATTTTTATTTCGATTTCGGCGTTGTCGCGGACGCCCGCGCCCTCCAAAAACTCCCCGATTTTTTCGTACGAGATTTTTTGCGCGAGCTTTTTGATTTCGTTTTCGACCTGGGCTTTCACAAAAAAGGGCGCGTTCATTTCAATGAAGGAAATGTTTTTGGACATGTCGATTGCAATTTCCGAAACAGTCGCCACCGTCATGCCCATAAACTTGATTCCCAGGGGCCTTGAAAATTTCGCCTTCAACCCTTCGCCAAGCTCGATTTCGGAGCGCGTCGCGGATTCCGCCGAGGCGTATTGCGAGTCGATGTCGCCGGAGTTGAAGACTGAAATTTTTACGTTTTTCAAGGCTTGTGTTTCCTTTTTTTAGTTCTGCCTGTTTTCGATAGAGGAGAGGAGCTCCTTCATGAATTTCGGCTGGTTCTTGCACTCGAAGCGGATTTTCACGCTCCTTGCGCCGCCTGTTTTTACGGTAAACTTGTTCCAGCCTTTCGCGACGGGCAGGGTGTTGAAGCTCTTGCCGTCCTTTGTGTGGTCTGACATATTTTTGCCGTTTAACAGAAGCTCGATTTTGCCTTCGGAGACCAAATCCAAAACGGGCATGTTGGGCTCTGCGAGCAAGTCCACAAGCGAGCGCGGCGAGAACACCCAGAACGAGAATTCGCCGCAGGAGGCGGGCAGGTCGATTTTGCCGTTTTTCAGGATTTTAACTTCCGCCTTTTCGCCCGCGATTATTCTGCAAAGCTCGCCTTTTTCGTTCAGAGCCTTCACTTCGTCGGCTTTTGATTCCGAGAAAGACGCGCCGAGGTTTGAGAGCATTTTGGAAACGAGCTTGGAGCTTTCGTTTGCAATGGGGGCGAAGTCGATTGTCGAAATTATTATTTCGCCGCCCTTTTTGTTTTTGAGGCTCATGATGGCGTTTCCGCTATTCTTTGCCTCGCGCTCGCTGCGGATTACCGCCCCTGTTTTCGCGTATTCGGCGCGTTTGTTCCACTGCTGCCAGTCGGTGTTGCAGGCCTCTGCGAGGAGCTCTGCGTTTTCCGCAAATCCGCCCGCGATGCCGTATTTCATAGCCGCCTTGTTGTTTGGCAGAAGCTCGCTGAAATACAAATCCTTATGGCTCAGGCCCGAGAGCATTGGCGAGTTCGATTTTTTGATAAACGAAGTTGCCTTGCGCTCCTGCAGCTCTATTGAGTTTTTCTTGCCCAGAACCGAGTTGAGCTACTCCGCGCTTTCGGGGCAGACGCCGAAAACAACAACTCTTGCGCCGCCCTTGACGGCCTTTTTGACGTCCTCAAAGTTTTCGATTTCCTTCGAGCCGTCGACAATCAGAAGCGCGTTTTTGTTGAAAGACTTTATCTTTTTTGAAACGAGCCCCGCTGCGCGCAGCTGCACTGCAAGCGGCGAGTTTGAGCCCGCAACCAGCTCCGCCGCCGCCGCGGCGGGCAGGGGGTCGGCGTCTTTTTCGGGCTCTGGATATTTTATTTCAAACGGCTCCATCGGGGTTGCGTTTGCGGCTTTTGCCGCGTAGAACATCGGCCAGGGCTCGTAAAGCGGCAGCGACTTGTCGTACGCGGGGTTCAAAGTTGTCGTGTAGGGGCCCAGCCTTTCGGGCTGCATGCCGTAGGCGCCTTCCTTGAAGGGCGGGAAGAATATGCCGTCTTCCAAAGTCGGAGCCTTTGCCGTGTCGGGCATGCCAAGCGGCAGGGGCTTTAGGCCGTACCATGCTATGTTGAATACGCACGCGTACGCCGCGCCCTTGTCGCGCTGGTTTTTGAGGTCGCGGTAGGTTTCGATTGCGATGGCCTCCATTCTGCCGAGCATAGATTCGTACGCGCGGTCGCCGTTGTATTTTGAAGCCTGCAGGGGCGTGCCGTAGTACGCCATCGTCTGCTCGCCGATGCCCCAGGGCACTGATTTTTTGGACATGTGGTTGATGTCGGCGTAGTGCCCCATCGAGGTCGGGAATTTCGTCTTGTTTTCGCGGTTTGTCTCGCCGTCGCCAGAAATCCAGTCGCGCGTCGGGTCGAACTTGCGGCAGATTTCAATCCAGGAATTCATATTGTCGATTACCCTGTCGACGAGCTCTTCGGGGGACTTGAAGACGTGGATTGCCCCTGCCAAGACTTGTTGCAGACGCTCCAGCCGAAAACCGAGGGGTGGTTGCGGTCGCGCTTTACGAAGCGTTCGAGGTGCTCCTTGCAGCGCTCCATGAAAAGGTCGCTGTCGTACTTGGGCGCGCCGCCGCTTGCCCAGATTGCGGATTCGTCGAGGACGCAAATGCCCATTTCGTCGGCGACGTCGAGGTAGAATTCGGGGTAGGGCTGCGCGTGGAAGCGGACTGCGTT
>JAFXRX010000194.1 GCA_017526045.1 Opitutales bacterium | reverse complement strand
GTGTTCTCGCCCGACGTCGGCGGCTTGAAGCGCGCGCAAAGCTTTTCGAAGCTCTTTGAATGCCCGCTCGGCTTTATCGCAAAACGCCGCGTAAGCGCGGAGCACGTCGAGGCTTCTAACCTCGTAGGCGAAGTCGAGGGCAAGGATATTTTGATTGTCGACGACATGACTGAAACCGCCGGCACGCTCGCCGCCGCCGCCGCGCTTTTGCGCGAAAGAAACCCCAAGTCGGTCAGGGCTGCGGTATCGCACGCGATTTTGACCGACACCGCGTACGAAAGGCTTGCGGGAGGCGTCATCGACGAGCTAATCGTTACGGACTCCACCCCGCCGAGCCCGAAATACGCCGACTACCCGATAACGGTTTTGTCGGTCGCCCCCCTCTTGGCGGAGGCGATTTTGCGCGTGCACAACAACATGTCGGTAACGTCCCTTTTCAAGGTAAAGGGCTTTTAATCCGCGCCGTTTTTTAGGGAAAAATATGCAAAATATTTGGTTTCACCCCGCGCGTGCGATAGAAAAAACAGCGTCAGAGGCGGCGGCGTGTTTCGAAGGCAGTTTCGACGCCTCCGTCCGCGCCGCAGACCCGCGGTTTGCCGACTTCCAGATAAACGGCGCGCTGCCCTACGCAAAGCAGGCAAAGAAAAACCCCCGCGAAGTCGCAAACGAGCTCATAGGCGAATTTAAAAAGCGCGGCTCATTCGACGAAACTTTGGTCGAAATTTCCGTCGCGGGCCCGGGCTTTATAAACTTCAAGCTGACCCCCAAATTCCTAAAAAAGTGGCTTGAGCTCTACAAGGGGCAAGCCGCTCTAAAAGACGCCGCAAAGAGCTTTTTTAGCGGCAGGAAAGCCGTAATCGACTTCCCCTCGCCCAACACAGCAAAGCAAATGCACGTCGGGCACCTGCGCCCGATGGTAATCGGCGAGGCTATCCAGCGGCTTCTGCGCTTCTGCGGCGCGGACATGGTTTGCGACAACCATATCGGCGACTGGGGCACAAATTTTGGCATCTTAATCTACGGAATAAAGTCCGAAAACTACATTCTCGACCCCAAAAACGAAAACGCGCTCGAAGACTTGGAGAGAATGTACAAGTCGGGCTCGGCAAAGGCAAAAGCCGACCCCGCCTGCGCCGACGCCGCAAGAGACGAGCTTGTGAAGCTGCAAAACGGCGACCCAGAAAATACGCGCCTTTGGCAGGACATCGTAAACATAAGCAAAATTTCTTTCGACAGAATGTACGAGAGAATGTCGCTTACAATCGACGTGACGCTGGGCGAGAGCTTTTACCGCGACAAGGTCGGCAGAATTTACAAAGAGCTTGAGGAAATCGGCCTCGCGCAGGAGGACCAGGGGGCTCTCGTGGTGTTTTTGAAAGACCACCCGCGCTTTGCCATCCAGCCTTTCATCATCCGCAAAAAAGACGGCGCCTCAAACTACGCCTCCACAGACCTTGCGACGGTTCTTTACCGCGTCGAGCATTTTGGCGCGGAGGAAATAATTTACGTCACGGACGGGCGGCAGCAGGACCACTTCCAGCAGCTATTTTTGACAGTTGAAAAATGGTTCGGCGCAAAGGGCTACCGCAAGCCATTCCTTCGCCACGTCTGGTTTGGCACGATTTTGGGCGAAGACGGCAAAGCCATAAAAACAAAGAGCGGCGAGCCCGTCAAATTGAAGTCGCTCTTGGACGAGGCTGTCGCAAGGGCTGAAAAAATCGTAAGGGCGAAGTCGCCCGACATGCCCGAAGAGGAAATCGCAAAAATTGCGGAGACTGTCGGCGTCGCGGCTCTGAGGTATGCGGACTTGTCGCAAAACCGCTCGAGCGACTACGTTTTCTCGTGGGACAAGATGCTCGCATTCGACGGCAACACAGCCCCCTATCTTTTGTACGCCGTGGCGAGAATACACTCGATTTTCCGCAAGGCTGGCATCGCCGAGGACGCCGATTTTGAAAGCGGGGCGGAGGAGCTCGACACCCCGCAGGAAATCGAGCTTGCGCGAAAGCTAATCGCCCTTCCCAGCGTTTTCGACCAAACTTTGGCGGAGCTTCGCCCGCATTTGCTGTGCACCTACCTTTACGAGCTTGCGGGAGTTTTCTCGACTTTCTACAACGCAAACAAGGTCATGGTCGAGGACAAGGCGGTCATGGCAAAGCGCCTGATGCTTTGCGCGCGCACAATGGAAATTCTGGAAACGGGGCTGCGCCTTTTGGCGATTGAGCCGCTGCAAAAAATGTAATTTTTGCGCGAAAAAATTTTTTTAAGGCGGGTTTTTTCGGCAAGACAAAAAGCCCGCTTTTTTTGCGCAAACAAAAAATTTGACGAAAGCCAAAATAGCGGCTTTAATATTTGCAAAATAAAAAGCATATGGGCATTTCAACAAAGACAGGCGACGAAGGCACTTGCTCGCTTATGTTCGGGCAAAGAGTTTCAAAATCCTCGCAGAGAGTTTGCGCGTACGGGGCGGTTGACGAGATGTGCTCCGCGCTGGGGCTTGCAAAGGCGTTTTCTTCCGAGCCGCAATTAAAGGCGGACATTTCCAAAATCCAGGGCGATTTGATAAAGCTTATGACGGAGCTTGCAACGTCGAACGAAAACGCCCCAAAACTCGCCGAAAAAAACATTCCGCTCATAAGCTCCGAAGACCTCGATTTTGTCGAAAAGCGCGTTTTGGAAATCGAAAAAAACGGCGAAGTTTTCAAAGGCTGGACGCTCGCTGGCGAAAACAAGCTCGACGCCAATTTAAATTTGGCGCGGACAATCTGCCGCAGGGCGGAGCGCGAAATCGCGCGCCTAAACGAGGAAGAGCCGCTGCCGCGAAAAATCATCCCCGCCTACATAAACAGGCTCTCCGATTTGATTTACCTCTGGGGCGTTTTGGCCGCAAAAAACATCTTAAAATAAGATTTTTCAAAAACTTCCGATATTTTATATGTGGAAGAAAAAATTGTAATTTTTGGCGGCGGCGGCTTTATCGGAAGCGCGCTTGCAAGGCATTTTTCGTCGCAAAATTGCAAAGTGGTAATCCCCACCCGCTCCGACCCCCGAAGCCCATATTTTTGGGATTTGTCAAAGAGAATTTTAAGCGACCAAATTTTGGACGGCGCAATGGCGGTGATAAAGCTCGCGGGCGAGAGCATATTCGGATTTTGGAACAAGAGCAAAAAAAGCAAAATTCTTTCAAGCAGGGTAAGCGCGGCAAAATTAATCGCGCAAAAAATCCGCAGAATGAAAAACCCGCCGAACGTTTTTATAAACGCCTCCGCCGTCGGATACTACGGGGTTTCCCCCAAGTCGGTATGCTGCGAGCAGTCGAAAAAGGGCGCGGGCTTTTTGGCGGACGTCTGCGCGCAAAGCGAGCGGGCGGCGCAGGGGGCTTCGAGGCGCGGGACGCGGGTTGTGCAGCTTCGGCAGGGCATGGTAATCGGCGGCGCTGGCGGCATAGTAAAAATGCTCTCGCCCCTCTTTAAAATGTTTTTGGGCGCGAAAATTTCCTGCGGCGAAAATTATATGCCCTGGATTTCCATTGCCGATTTAGTCCGCCTTTACGACTTCGCAATTTCAAACGAAAGCCTCAAGGGGCGCGTAAACGCAGTCTCGCCATTCATCGCAACAAACGCAGATTTCGCGCAGGGTCTTGCAAAAAAGCTTCACCGCCCGCGCCTTTTTAGAATTCCGAAATTTTTAATGCGCCTGATTTTCGGGCAGATGGCCGACGAGGCTATTTTGTCGAGCCAGATTGTCCTGCCGCAAAAGCTCGCAGACCTTCGCTTTGATTTTCAAGACGGGACAATATCGGAGGCCCTTTCCCAAAATCACAATTTGTAGCAAAGCTTTCCGCCCACGAAAGCCGCGGCGACCTCCGCTTTTTCCGAAAGCAAAACAAAGTCCGCGGCAAAGCCTTCGCGCAGCCGCCCCACCCCCTTTAAATTCAGGCTGTCCGCGACGTTTTTCGAGGCAAGCTCAGCGGCGGAAGAAATGTCGATATTCGCAATTTCAGCCGCGTTTTTTACGGCTTCGTTTAGTTTTAGGACGCTGCCCGCAAGCGCGCCCGTTTTTGCAAGCCGCGCCTCGCCGCCTTTTACGACGACTTCCAGCCCGCCCAAACTCGAGGAGCCCTCGCCAAGCCAAGAAGCGCGCATGGAGTCTGTTATGAGCGCAATTTTTGAGAGAGGCTTTTTTGCAAACACAAGCGAGAGCATATCGGAAGATAGATGGACTTTGTCGGCGATAATTTCCAAAAATACGTCGTCAAACAAAAGCCCAGCCCCTGTTGCGCCGATGTCGCGCGAAGCCACGGGGCTTAGCCTGTTTGCAAAGTGCGTTATGTTTTTAAGCCCCGAGGAATGCGCCTTTGCAAATTCGCCGAAAGCCGCCGCGGAATGCCCGCACGAAGGGACTATGCCCATGGAAATAATTTCCCTTAAAAATTCGCAATTTTCGTCGAGCTCCGGGGCGTATGTCAGCTTTTTTATCGGGAAGATTTCGTTTAGCTTTTTTGCGAAAGCGGCGTCGCAAGGGCGCAAATGCCGCGGGTTTTGCGCGCCCGCCATGCGCGGGTTCACAAAGGGCCCTTCGAGGTGTATTCCCAAGAGCCTCGGCATGTCCGCCCTGTTTGAGAGCGAATATTTTTTTGCGCACTCGAAGGCGTTTTTGAGCGCGTCAAATGGCAGCGTCAAAGTCGCGGGCAAAATGGAAGTCGCGCCCTCGCGCAGCTTGAGCTTTGCAATTTCAACAAGCCCGCCGAGGTCGCCGTCGCAAAAGTCGAAGCCGCCCGCGCCGTGGAAATGGCAGTCGATGAGCCCCGCGCACAAACGCGCCCCCTGCGCGTCGAAAACAAATTCGGCGTTCTCCCCGATTTTTTCGGCGATGCGGGCGATTTTTCCGTCTTTTACGGAAAGTTCGGCGGGGCGGATTTCCCCGCTTTCGCCTTTTATGAGCGCGTTTTTTACGATTAAAAAGTTCATATTTTTTGAATACATAAAAGACAAAACTTGCCG
>JAFXRX010000193.1 GCA_017526045.1 Opitutales bacterium | reverse complement strand
TCGGCGTGCTTGTGCGTAATCAAAATCTTGCTGACTTGTTCCGGCTTGTACCCTAAATCCGCCAATGCTTCCATGTAGGATTTGATGTCTTTTCCAGTATAAATCATTGTTGTTTCATCCGGGGATTCTTCGGGCGTTCCCGCCGGCAATCCTGTGTCCACCAAAATCACCTCTGTTCCCGTGTCTATTACGTAGTTCTGCAGGCAGGAACTGTATTTAATGTTGGCGTCAAACTTATCCGTGCCGTCTTCGCCGCCGAAAGCGAAGGGTTGTGTCATAAATCCGTCTTTTCTAAATTTTACCGCTTGTATTTTCATGTTGAACTCCTCATTTTAAGTTATGCTTAAAGAACTTTTTTCATTTTATCAAATGAAATAAATACATTGTTTAACTTTACGAGATGCCAATTATACATGCAAGATTATTTTCAAAAAGTCTCCATGAAAAATTATACGCAAAAACCCCGCAAACCCGCTAAAATAGGGCTTCCGCAAGGTATCGCCACTTTGAAATGTCCGAGATATAGTTGCAGGTTGGTTGCTGTTTTCATACAACTTCGACTTTTGTTGAACCCTGATTTGCAAGTACTTGCATTTTGACGCGAGCCGACATAACAAAGGGCAGATTCGCAACTTACTGCAAATCTGCCTTTTACAAATTAAAAATGGCGGAGAGAGAGGGATTCGAACCCCCGGAGCCTTGCAGCTCAACGGTTTTCAAGACCGCCGCGATCGACCACTCTGCCATCTCTCCTTGAAATTTATTCGACCAATAATGCACATCGCCCTATCTCTTTCAAGTCTTATTTTTCGCTTTTTTATTCATGTTTTATGCAGATTATCATCTCATTCCTGCGTCAAAAAAAGTCCGCCAAAAAGCGGATTTTTTGTTTTGCCGAAATTTTCTTTTTTTATTCTTTTTGCGGGCTTTTATGGCGGGGCATTTTTCTGAAAAAATTTGCGGCTTCATTTGCGGTTTGCGATTTTATGTATGGACTTGACCATTATCGCAAAGCCTTTTACTGCGTAGAAAAGGAATGTCGAAAAGAATGCAGCCGAAAGCGCGAAGAGCATATATTGCCAGACGATAAAGCTTTTGTATATTTCCTCGCCCTTAAGGTCGCGGCTTGCGTTTATGCCAAGAAAAAATGAAACAATCGCAAGCAGAAGCCCGACGCAAAGAATTAGCCAGGCGAACACGACCAGCGCGCGCACTGTCGTAGGCGTCTCCTCGTTTGTGTTGAAGTTTTTATAAAAATTCTGGGATGTGTTTTCTTCCTGTTGCATGGCTCTTTAAAATTTCCTTCATTATCCATTAAAAAAGCCGCCGGTCAACAAGAATCCGCCCACTTTTTTTGGGGCATTTTTTCTTGGCGTTGCACAAAAACAAAAGCGGCGCGTATGTGTGCGCCGCTTTGAATGGAATTTGATTTGATAAATTTTGCGGATGCCGCCCTACTCGATAAGCTCAAAGGTCGAGTCGAACTTTTCGCCGCCAGTCTTGACGGGGTAGCTCGAAAGGCGCCAGCCGATATGCTTCATAAATTCGCCAGGGCGCGCCATCGACTCGAACGAGGAATGCAGGCCTTCGTGGTTGCCCTTGCGTTGGTACCAAGTCGCGTTCTTCTTGAATTCCGGCGTATTTTCGTACTCCTTCAAATACACTCTGCCGTCTTCGTGGACAGAGAGGTATTTGTTCGGGTAGCTCATGGACCTAAGCGACACGCCGTTGGGGTCTGCGAGCCCCTTTTCGAGCTCCCAGTGGCAGTCGCCCATTTCCTTGGGGTTGCAGTCGAGGATGCAGGGCTGCATTTCTTTGCCGTTTATTTTTTCGTTGCGCAGGACGAAGAATTTTACGGTCGTGTTGATTGCGCGGATGCGTTTTGCGGGGTTTGAAATCGCGAAGTTTGCGAACTTTGCGTCCGCGTTTTGCGCGAACACGCCGCACTTGCCGAATGCATTAAAGGCGTCTTTTGCGAAGATGCGCTCGCCGTTTGCCTCGAGGTACAAAACGCTGCCGAAGGCCTGGGTCTTCAAATTGATTTTGCCTTTGAGCTCGGTCTTCTTTTCAGCCATAATTTTTTCATCCTTGCCGTTTGCGCTCTTGATGAAAATTGTGCCGTCGCCGCGGATGCCCATTAGGTACGCGCCCTCTTTTGAAGAGCGCATGACAATGCCCGCGCTTGCGTCCGCCTTTTTGGGCAGAGACACTTCGCAGGTCGCGATTGCCGCCGTAATTTCGGCGTCCTTGTTCGCCTTGTTTTTGAGGAAGGCAAACTGCGGCTCCTTGCCGCCCTTTACGCTTGCGGAGTTCTTTTTGCCCGCGAAAAAGAGCTCGGAGTTTGCGTTTGTGATTTCGGGCATATTTTTGGATGCCGCGGTGATTTTGTCGTGGGCTGCCTTCAGCTTCTTGGCGTCCATTTTGAGGACTTTGCGATCGTAGGTGTACAGGCCGTTTGTTTCGCCCTCGACGTCGGAAATCTGCGTGTACATCGACGCGCTGAGGCCGGGGAAGAACAAGAGCGAATAGAGCTCGCCCTGCATCTGCAAATATCTTTTTGTAAGGTCTTCGTTGTTGCTGTTCATTGCGCCGTACGCCCAGCCGCCGCGGTCGAACCAGTTGTGGCCTTTTACGTTCAAGCCAACGCCGCCGAATTCGCCGAGAGCCGCAAACGT
>JAFXRX010000192.1 GCA_017526045.1 Opitutales bacterium | reverse complement strand
TCTAAAGAGCCCTCGCGAAAAATCCCCCTAAAAATAGAATTTGCCGAAAGAGGCTGCGAATATGCAATAACGTTTGCGTTTGAAAAAATAAAAGCGGAGAAAATTTTTCCAAAATCAAAATACCCCGCATCTCAAAATTTCGAGGCGGCAAAAGCAAAAATTTCCGAAAGCCTGCAAAAGCTCGGCGGCACGAATTTTTGCGCCGAAAACGTTTTGTTTAGCGCGAAATCCGCGCCGTTTTTAAGGGCGTCCGAAATAAACGAGCTGCGCCGCGCCCTCGCTGAAAATCTCGAAAAAGAGCTTGTAAACGGGCATTTAAAACGCCGCGCCGTCCCGCGCGCTCTGCCAAAATATTCGGGCATAGAAAAAGAATTTTTCAACGCCGACTACCGCGCAAACGCGCTGAACGCAAAGGCTCGGCAATTCTACAAAAAATGCGGCATAGACATCCTCGAGCCCGCGCTCGAAAGCGGCGCGGCGGATTTTTGCGGCAGGGAGCTCATGCGCACAAAGCACTGCATTTTGCGCGAGCTTGGCATGTGCAAGCGCCGCGGGCTCTTGCCGAAAGGCCTCAAAGAGCCGCTGTTTTTAAAAAGCGACGAGGCGTTTTTAAGGCTGCAATTCGAATGCGCAGGCGGCTGCGGGATGAAAATATTTTTAGGCGAAAAAGCCTAATCGCCCGCGGCGCGCAAAGCCCTTTCCCTTTCCAAAAGAGTCGGGTGCGAATAGTGGAAGGCGGAGTAAATCCTGTGCGGGGTTAGGTTGCTCAAATTTTTTGCGTGCAGCTTGCGCAGAGCCGCAATCAATGAAGTTTCGCCGCCGCAAACCCGCTTGGCAAACGCGTCCGCCTGGTATTCGTATTTGCGCGAGACCGCGTTTTTTATGGGCGTAAGCCAAAAGTTTACGGGGGAGGCCACAATCATAAAAATAATGAGGGCGGCCGCCATTCCGTCTTTTATGCCAAAGCCAAATCCCTCGTAAAACCACGCGCACTTTGCAAGATACGCCACAAGCGCAAGCGCGCAAAACATCGCGGCAAAATTCGCCAAAATCATTTTGGGGACGTGCCCGCACTTGTAGTGCCCTATTTCGTGCGCCAAAACCGCCTCGATTTCCTCGGGGGAGAGCTGGTTTATGAGAGTGTCGAAAAGCACGATTTTGCGGAACTTGCCAAAGCCCGTAAAGAAGGCGTTTGAATGGCTGCTGCGCTTGCTGCCGTCAATAACGTAAATGGAGCTCGCCTTGAAGCCCGCGCGGTCCGCCATGCCAAGAAGCCGCGTTTTAAGCTCGCCGTCCTCGAGCTCCGAGAGCTTGTTAAAAAGCGGCAAAATCACCCTCGGGTAAATTATGAGCATCAAGAGCTGGAACGCCGCTATCACGCAAAAGCCCAAAATCCACCAAGAGTCCGGCAGCGCGCCAAAAAGCCAAAGCAAAAGCGCAAGAAGCGGCACGCCTATTAAAATCGAGAGCAAATTTTCCTTGATTTTATCGGAAACCCAAAGCTTCAGGGTCGACTTGTTGAAGCCGTATTTGTGCTCGAGCTTGAACTGCTCGCAATAGTCAAACGGCAGCGCAAGCAAGCCCAAAACCATTGTCGAGAGCACAAACGCCGCCGACTGCGCCCATGCGCCCGAGCCGAAAACGCCGATAAAAAATCTAAAAAGAAGGGGATAAATTCCGAAAAGCAAAACCGCCGCAATCAAAACAGTGTCGAAAATCCTCTCGTAAATTCCGAACTTGATTTTGTCGAGCGTGTACCGCGCGCTTTTGAAATAGTCCGCCTCGTCTATCATGCCCGAAAACGCCTCGGGCAGCGCGCCCTGGTTTGCGCGGACTTCGCGGGCGTTTAGAAAGTCGAGCCAAGTTGAAGCGGCAAACGCGAGCAAAATCAGCGCGATTGTTATGAATGCGAGGTTTGTTAAAATCATTCCGAGAGAAGCTTTTTGAATATTGACATGAGCATTGCGGGGTTTGCCTTGCCCTTTGAAGCCTTCATGACGGGGCCGACGAGCGCGTTCAAAGCCTTGGCGTTGCCCGCCTTGTATTCGCCCACGGCCTTCGGGTTTGCGGCAATGGCGTCGCGGCAGAAGCCTTCGAGCTCGCCGGCGTCGCTATTTTGCGCCATGCCGCGCTCATTTACAATTTGCTCCGCCGTTTTGGACGTTTCGTACATCAAGCTGAAAACTTCCTTCGACTGCGATTTCGAGATTTTGCCCTCGTCGACGATTTTCACAAGTTCCGCCAAATTTGCGGGGGAGATTTTGCACTCCTTAAATGGCAGGCGCGCCTCGCCAAGCTGCGTGTTTGCGGAAAGCTCGCGAAGGATGTCGTTTACGATTATGTTTGCAATCGCCTTGGGGTTGTTGTGGACGGCTGCCGCGCTTTCGAAATACGCGCACATGTCGTAGTCGAGGCACATTACGGACGTTATTGAATACGGCAGGTCGAAGTCTTTCATGTACC
>JAFXRX010000191.1 GCA_017526045.1 Opitutales bacterium | reverse complement strand
TGTGTCGCCGTCCCAGCGGGGCACAACATGGCAGTGGAGGTGCTGGGGAATTCCCGCGCCCGCCTTAGCCCCGAGGTTGAAGCCGACGTTGAAGGCGTCGGGGTTCATGGCTTTTGTCAAAATTTGCTTGGCTTTTATGATTGCGTCGAAAAATTCCACGCGCTCCGCGGGGGTTAGCTCCTCCAAATCCGCGACCTGCCTCAGGGGGATTACGAGCAGATGCCCGCAGTTGTACGGGAATTTGTTCATTACAATATAGGAATATTCGCCCTTCCAAATGAGGTGGACTTTCTTGGGATCCTGCTTGGGGATTTCCAAAAACGGATTGCCGGGCTTCTTGTCCTGCGGGATTTCAATGTAGGGCATTCGCCAGTATGAATGTAGTCTTTGCATTGTTAAAAATGCTCGCATTTTTTTGCGGGGTTGTCAAGAACGCAACGTTCACCCCGAAGGCGGCTCTTTGGCGCAAAAAAATGGCAAAACCCGCTCGGGCTTTGCCAGAAAAAATTTTTTTAACGCGGAATATTTTGCCGCGCCGATTGTTATTCAGCCGGCTTTGTTTTGGGAAGGGCTGTAACTTTGCCGTTGTCTTTCCAAGCGTTGCGCTTTTTGAGCAAATCTACGCGTTCAAAACGCTTCAAAACGCTGCGTTTTTTGGAGGATGCGGCGCCGCCGCTTTTGAGTGAATTGTGCTGTGACATAAATCTTGCTTTCCTTTCAAATTCAAAAACAAAAAAGAAAATGCCTTTTTTTGGAAAAATCAACATTTTTTTTGCGCAATTTTTAAATTTTTGCGCAAATTCGGGCTTTCGCGGGTCAAAAATGCGCTTTTCCAAATTGAATATTGATAAATTGCCGAGTTTTTTTCAAATTCTGCCGCATGAAAACATTTTTTCTTGCGCTTTTGCCCGGCACGATGGCTTCTTTGGTGCTGCCCGCGGCTGAATTCAACGCGGCGACGTTCAATTTGCGAAACGCCCCGTCGGAAAATTCCAACTCCTGGCAAATCCGAGCCCCCGCCGCCAAGGCTCTTGTTAGGTTTCACGAATTCGACATTTTCGGCGTCCAGGAGGCTTATTTACACCAGATAAAAACCCTCGCGGGCGACGAATACGCCTACATCGGCGCTGGGCGCGACGACGGCAAGACCGCGGGCGAGCACAGCGCGATTTTATACAAAAAAAGCCTCTTTAAATGCCTTGAAAATGGCGATTTCTGGTTCAGCCCGACGCCCGAAAAGCCCTCGATGGGCTGGGGCGCGCGCTACAGGCGAATTTGCTCTTGGGGTAAATTCAAGTGCCTCGAAAGCGGCAAGGCGTTTTTTGTGTTCAATTTGCACCTCGACCACGAAAGCGCTCTCGCCCAAAAAAATTCGGTCGAAATGCTTGTTCAAAACGTAAAAAAATCGCGGGCAAAACTCCCTATATAATAATGGGGGATTTCAATTTGCCCGCGCAAAACCCCGCAATGCAAAAGCTTTTCGAGCTCGAAGGTTTGGCGAC
>JAFXRX010000190.1 GCA_017526045.1 Opitutales bacterium | reverse complement strand
TGGCAGCCGTAGCGGGTTATGCCGCCCGACAAAGTTTCAAGCCGCGAAAGAAGCTCGACTATCTTGTCGACCTTCGACGAGTTGAACTCCAAGTTGTCCGAAAGGCGCACAAGAGTCAAATTTTCAGAGCCAAGCTCAATCAAAATTTTGTTCATTTCCGCGTCGTTCATGACGTATCTCTCGCTCTTGCGCCTCTTGATTTTGTAAAGCGGCGGCTGCGCGATGTAAACATAGCCGTTTTCGATGAGCCCGCGCATCTGGCGGAAGAAGAACGTAAGAAGAAGCGTTCTGATGTGCGCGCCGTCGACGTCCGCGTCGGTCATGATTACGATTTTGTGGTAGCGAGCCTTGGAGATGTCGAACGCGCCCTCGCCGTCGTCGCCAATGCCGGTGCCGCAGGCGGTAATCATAGTCTTGATTTCGGCGTTGCCCAAAACCTTGTCAAGGCGCGCCTTTTCAACATTTATGACCTTGCCGCGCAACGGCAAAATAGCCTGGTATCTCCTGTCCCTGCCCTGCTTTGCAGATCCGCCCGCGGAGTCGCCCTCCACGAGATAAAGCTCGCACAAAGACGGGTCTTTTTCGGAACAGTCGGCGAGCTTGCCAGGCAAGCCGCCCGCGCTTATCGCGGTTTTGCGCACGGTTTCGCGGGCTTTGCGCGCCGCCTCCCTCGCGCGCGCGGCGTTAATCGTCTTTTCGATTATGCGCTTTGCGACTTGCGGGTTCGTCTCAAAATAATACTTCAAATTTTCGCCGACAACTTTCTGGACAATGCCGTCGACTTCGCTGTTTGAAAGCTTTGTCTTGGTCTGGCCCTCAAAGCGAGGCTCGGGAACTTTTACGGAAATTACCGCAGTCAAGCCTTCCCTTACGTCGTCGCCCGAAATTTTTATGTCCTTGTCCTTCTTCTCTTTCAGAAGATTGTTGGCGGTTGCGTAGTTGTTTACAACGCGCGTAAGCGCCGTTCTGAAACCGCTCAAATGCGTGCCGCCTTCGACGTTGAAAATCGAGTTTGCATAGGCGTAAACCTGGTCGGTGTAGGAGGCGTTGTACTGCAATGCGATGTCGACCATAATCTTGCCGCCCGAAGGCGCGTCGGCGTCGCCCGAGAATGCGATGACCTTTTGGTTTACGACATTCTTTGCCTTGTTCAAAAACGAGACGTATTCCGCGATGCCGTCCTTGAAACAAAATTCCTCGTCCTTGTTGACGCGCTCGTCGGAAAGCACAATGCGAACGCCGGGATTGAGGAACGCCAATTCGCGCAAACGCTTTGCAAGAATTTCATACTTGAATTCGCGCGTCTCCTCGAAAATCTGCGGGTCGGGAAGGAATGTGATTTTTGTGCCCGTTGTTTTTGTCGAGCCTGTTATCTCCATTTTGCGCGTGGTTTTGCCGCGCGAAAATTCCATCCTGTGGATTTTGCCGTCGCGGCGGACTTCGACGCTAAATTCGATTGAAACCGCATTGACGCACTTTGCGCCGACGCCGTGCAGGCCGCCCGACACCTGATACGCGCCCTTGCCGAATTTGCCGCCCGCGTGGAGGTTCGTCATAACAAGCTCGAGCGCGGGGATTTTGTAAACGGGGTGGATGTCGACGGGGATGCCGCGGCCGTTGTCCTCGATTGAGCACGCGCCGTCGGAGTGGACGGAAACTTTTATGACGGAGCAATAGCCCGCCAAGGCCTCGTCGATTGAGTTGTCGACTATTTCGAAGACGCAGTGGTGCAGCCCTCTTTCGTGAGTATCGCCGATGTACATGTCGGGACGTTTTCTTACGCCTTCAAGACCTTCAAGCTTTTGAATTTTTGAAGCGTCGTACTTGTCGTTTTTGTTTATGTTTTCTGCCATTTTTATGTTGTTTTTATTATTTTATAAATTGATTTTAAAGCGGAATTTCAAACGGCGGATTCAAGCAAATAAACTTGCCTGCTTTTCTAAAAAATCCGCCGACTCCGCCACTTTTTTTTGCGCTCATATTTATACTATATAAGCGCGTTCAAATTGCAAACTTTTTTAGCAGTTTTTTTGATTTTACAAGCATGAAAACTGCAAGCGCAAGTGTCTAATTAAAAACTATTTATGGCTGCGGATTTCCGCCGGCCAAAAAACTTTTTGCGCCGTTTCAATTTTTTGATAAAGCGAGCAAAAGAACCGCGGCTGAAAACAAGAAAAATATTAGCCAAATATACGGAGAAAAAGACTTCGATTTTTTGGAAAACAATTTGAGGCGCTTGTCTTTTATTTGCATTCTAAAACAGCCCTCGGTTGCGTCGCCGTCGTAAAATTTCAATTTTTTGTTTTGCGGAGAGACGTCGTAAAACATCTTGTAAATTGTGTTGTCTGAAAAAACCTTTTTCGCATCGAACGCAAAGACTTCCAAAGCCCCCGCCTCCAAAACAAACGGCAGCTTTTGACTTGAAACAAGCGCGCATTCAACAGGAAAATAAACAAACTCGCTTTGAATTTTTCCGCGCTCTTTTTTTGTCCGCCACTCCGCCGACAAGAAGCCGATTTTTTCAAGCACCAGCGCCTCCTGCGTTGTGTTATATATCTCCGCCGAAACTTGGCTTGCGATTTTCCCGTCAAGCGAATCAATTTGGACTGTTGTTTTCAGCTTATAGCGATTTTTTAAAATCAAAGAAAAAATAATTGCCGCAATTACTGCCAAGAAAATCGCGCCGCCGAGAATTGCCGCAATATTTCCCACGCTTTTGAAAAGCTTTTCGGTGAAATCAAAATCGCCCGACAAGATTCCGTAAATGGAAAGCAGAAAAAAGGCAATGAACAATATAACCCCAAAAAACCCGGCAAAGGTTTGTATTCTCTCTGCAACCAGCTTGCCCGCGATTTTCATTTGATGATTTTTCCCAAACGCAATTCTAATTTGCAAAAAGGCTGCGGCATAATACGAATCTGCCGCAGCTTGTTTTGCGAAACTTTTTATTAAGCCAATTTACGCCTAAATTATTCCCATTCGATTGTTGAGGGAGGCTTTGAAGAGATGTCCAAGCATACTCTGTTGACGCCCTTAACTTCGTTTATGATGCGGTTTGAAATCTTGGCAAGCAATTCGTGCGGGATGTGCGCCCAGTCGGCTGTCATGGCGTCCAGGCTTTCAACAATGCGCAGCGCGATAACGTTGTCGTATGTGCGCTCGTCGCCCATTACGCCGACAGTCTTTACCGGCAGGAACACCGCAAACGACTGCCATACCTTGCCGTAGTAGCCGCTCGACTTCATTTCCTCGATGAGTATCGCGTCGGCTTCGCGCAAAACGTCAAGGCGTTTCTTTGTGATTTCGCCGACGACCCTTACACCCAAGCCGGGGCCCGGGAACGGGTGGCGCCACAATACGTCGTGCGCAAGGCCGAGCTCCTTGCCGAGGGCGCGGACTTCGTCTTTAAAGAGCTCGCGCAAGGGCTCGAGAAGCTTCAGCTTCATGCGCTTTGGCAGCCCGCCGACATTGTGGTGGCTCTTGATGAGCGATGCGGGATTGCCCGCGATTGAAACGCTTTCGATGACGTCGGGATAGAGTGTGCCCTGCGCCAAAAAGTCGACGTGCCCGATGCTTTTTACAGTCTTGTCGAAAATCTGCACAAAGGTTTTGCCGATGATTTTGCGCTTGCGCTCGGGGTCGGTCACGCCCTTCAATTTTTTGAGGAAGACGGGCGCCGCCTTCGCTGTGATGAAGCGCATTTTGAAGTTGCGCTTGAAAAGGTTTTCGACGGCCTGCCGCTCGTTCTTGCGCAGAAGGCCGTTGTCGACAAACACGCAGGTCAGCTGGTTGCCAATCGCCCTGTGTATGAGAGCCGCCGCGACTGAAGAGTCGACGCCGCCGCTCAAGCCCAGAATGACTTTTTTGTCGCCGACAGTCTCGCGGATTTTTGCGATTGCGCGCTCGACATAGTCGGACATATTCCAGTCGCCCTTGCAGCCGCAGATGCCGAAGAGGAAATTCTTGATGATTTCGATGCCGCCAATGGTGTGGGCAACTTCGGGGTGGAACTGCATTCCGTAAAATTTGCGCTCCTTGTTTTCGATAAGCGCGAATTCGGAATTTTCAGTGGTGGCTATTGCCTTGAAGCCTTTGGGGAGCTTTACGAGCCTGTCGCCGTGCGAATTCCAGACAGTCATGGGGGACTTGATGCCCTTCAAAAGCTGGCTGTCGGACGCCTTGAAAGAGAGCTTGCCATGGCCGTATTCGCGCTGCTTTGACGAAACCACTTCGCCGCCGAGCATTTTGCCCATGAGCTGCAAGCCATAGCAGATGCCCAAAACGGGCACGCCCAATTCAAAGATTTTCGGGTCGGGGCGCGGGGATTTCGCCGACAAGACGCTTGCGGGCCCGCCCGACAAAATTACGCCTTGCAAGCCCTCGCCCTTGATTTTTGAAGCCTTTGTGTTGTAGGGCAAAATTTCCGAATATACGCCGCATTCGCGTATGCGGCGGGCGATTACCTGCGTGTATTGCGAACCGAAGTCGAGAACTATGATTTTCTGAGTCATGGCATTTTCCGTTAAAATTTAACGCGTCCGTTTCTGTATCCGCAAACGGGGCAGACGGCCGACTCTCCGGACGCGCGGGAAGTGTAAATCGACCTGCATTTGAGGCAATGGTACACATTTTCGCGCATTTGCCTACGGTAGGAGCGCACATAAGCCCTGTCCCAAAAGAAGGCGTTGAGCGCGGCAAAGGCGAGGATGGCGCACGTTATTATCGCAAAATATGTGGTCATTGCTGTATTTCTGGAAAAAACGCAAAACGCGCCCACATCGGACGCGTTGTTTTGCGGAATTAAATGAACAAAAAAGCAAAGCTCTATTCGGCGGCTTTTTCGGCTTCTTCCGCGGGGGCGGCTTCAGCCTTGGCTGCCGTTTTCTTTGCAGTCTTCTTTGTTGCCGCCTTCTTGGCCGCCGTTTTCTTGGCTGCCTTCTTGGCGGCGGGCTTTTTGGCGGCCTTATAGCCTTCGTCGTCGGCTTCGATGAGCTCGATCAAGGCCATGTTGGCGGCGTCGCCCGCTCTCGGAACGAGCTTGTAGATGCGCGTGTAGCCGCCCTGGCGCTTGAGGAACTTGGAAACTTTGCCTTCCTTGTCCTTCGAGCCGAAGAGCTCTGCAACAGCCTCTACGTCGCGCACGCGGGCGATAGCCAGGCGGCGGTAGTGCAATTTTACTGCGGCATCCCCGCTGGCGGCGGCCTTCTTTGCCAAAGTTATGATTTTTTCGGCAAACGGACGCAGCGCTTTCGCGGATGCGAGAGTTGTTTCAATTCTGTCGTGGCGGAAAAGGGCAGCCGAAAGCGACGCCATAATGGCGGCGCGGTGTTCCTTTTTAACGCCCAATGTGTGCTTGTGTTTAGAATGACGCATTTTTCAAATATTTTTTAAAGATTATATGGAGGCGGAGTCTATGAGGCGCTCGTCTATCTTCATGCCGAGAGAGAGGCCCAGCTGCTCCAGCTTGCCCTTGATTTCGTTAAGCGATTTCTTGCCGAAGTTGCGGTATTTGAGCATTTCCTGCTCCGACTTCATTGCCAATTCGCCGACAGTTGTGATGTTGGCGTTGTTGAGGCAGTTCGCGGCGCGGACGGAGAGCTCGATTTCGTTTACGCTCATGTTCAAAAGCTTTCTCAAACGGTTCTGCTCTTCGCTTACTTCGCGGCCTGCTGTTTCGAACTCGATGTCGGTGTCGTTTACCTTGTCGAACACGTCGATGTGGTGCTTCAAGATAACGGCGGCCTCCTTCATGGCCTCGTCGGGGGTGATGCAGCCGTTCGTCCAGATTTCGACTGTTAGCTTGTCGAAGTCGGTCATCTGGCCCACGCGGGTCGGGTCAACCGAATACTTTACGAGCTCAATCGGGCTGAACAAAGAGTCGACCGGAATTACGCCGATAGGCTGGTCGGGGTACTTGTTTTCCTCCGCCGGGCGCCATCCGCGGCCTTCGCAAATTTCGACTTCGGCAACAAAACGGCGCTTGGAATCGAGAGTGCAAATTACCTGCTCGGGATTTACGATTGTGATTTCGGCGTCGGGCTGGATGTCGGCAGCCGTTACGGAGCCTTCCTTTTCGACGTCAATCATCAAGCGTTTGGGCTCGCGGGTCGCGCTCTTAATCTTGATTTTCTTGAGGTTCAAAACGATGTCGGTAACGTCTTCGACGATGCCCTCGACGCTCTGAAATTCGTGGTCCACGCCCTCAATCTTGATAGAGCTTATCGCAGCCCCTTCAATCGACCCCAAAAGAACTCGACGCAAGGCATTGCCAATGGTTTGGCCAAAGCCCGTTTCAAACGGTTCGGCGACAAACTTCGCATAAGTTTCCGTAGCTGTTGCCTCGTCTTTTACAAGACGTTTGGGCAACTCAAATTTTCCAAGACGCTTTGCCATTTTAGTTCCTTTTGTTAATTGAAAGATTATCGTGAATAGAATTCGACTATCAACTGCTCGTTGATTGTCTTATCCATTTCGTCGCGTATCGGCAGGCGGTTTACAGTGCCCTTGAACGCGCCGTCGACGCGGTCGAGCCACGCGGGCGGGTTGCGCAGGGCGGATTCGTCGAGGCTGCGCTGCGCGAGCTGGCGGGAGCTCGACTTTTCGCGGACTTCGACGACGTCGCCGGGCTTGCATGCGAAGCTGGGAATGTCGACTTTCTGGCCGTTTACCTGGACGTGGCCGTGAGTTACGAGCTGGCGGGCAGCCTTGCGGGTGCGGCCGAAGCCCAAGAGGTACACGATATTGTCGAGGCGCAGCTCGAGCATCTGCATAAACACTTCGCCCGTAACGCCGCCCTGGCGCTTTGCGCGCTCAAAAGTAAGGCGGAACTGCTTTTCGGTAAGGCCGTACATAAAGCGCAGCTTCTGCTTTTCGGTAAGACCCATTGACTAGTCTGTGACGCGGCGGCGCAAACGCGGGCCGTGGATGCCCGGCAAGTATGGCTTGTTTGTCATGGCCTTCTTGGCGGGGAAAAGCGCGGTGTTGAAACGGCGGTTAATTCTTGTCGTTGGACCTGTATAACGAGACATATAAAATTTCTCCTAATTTAAAATTATACGCGGCGACGCTTGCGTGCGCGGCAGCCGTTGTGCGGAACGGGCGTTACGTCGGCGATGGATACAACTGAAAAGCCCAATGCCTGCAGCGAGCGGATAGCCGCGTCGCGCCCCATGCCCGGGCCCTTCACCTTGACGGCGACTTCCTGCATGCCGTGGCTCATGGCGACCTTGCCGGCGTCCTG
>JAFXRX010000189.1 GCA_017526045.1 Opitutales bacterium | reverse complement strand
GGCCTTATAACTATCGAAGCCTACAGGGGCATGTTCGCCGACAACATGCAGCTTTACAACAAGCTCAGGGACGACGCCTTCAAAGCCTTCCCCGAAGACTTCCAAAAAGCCGCCAAGCAATTCGAGGCCCAGTCGCAAATGATTATTGAAATCGACGCGCTGCCCAGAAGCTCGAAAGTCGACGCAGACCTCTTCTACGGCATAAAATCCGCCGCCAACAAAAAATTCCCCAACGAATACAAAAAGCAGAAGGAATACGTCGAAGGCATTTTGAACATCTTTGCGGAATACGAGCTCCTGGCGGGGCAAAAGCAGCGCGAGGAAAAGGCGCGCAAAGCCAACCCCGCAAGCCGCGAAAACAGGGAGGCATACCAAAAAACCCTCGTAAAATCCCTCGTGTTCATTGAAGGCGAAAAGTCAAGCGGCCTGGGCATCATAACGGAAGTCAAGGGCAAAACAGTCGTCCTCTTCCCCTCCGAATGCTATGACGTAAGCGGCGTGGCAATCAAAAACAACCTCGACGAGCAGATTACTTACACCGAAATTCTCGGCTCTAAAACCTCGCCGTTTATGCTCGCAATCGTAAAGGATATGCCAGAGGGCATGCAGCCCGTCGAAATGCCCAAGACCGACGACATCAAAAACTACATCCAAAAGCCCGCATTCGTCTTCACATTCGAGGAAAAATCGGCTTACTTGAGGGGCAACCAAATTCTTTCCATGAAGAACGACTCCCTCAACCTCGAAAGCGCAATGACAAGGGGCGCAAACATCGGCACTTCGATGTTCAAATTCGACGAGGGCGGCAAACCCATGATTTTGTCGATGCAAGTCAACGAATACAACAACGTTGCAATCCCCGACTTCACAAACAAAATCCAGGTCAAGGAGTTTGAGAAGAATTTCTCAAAGCCCAAAGCCCAGCCGAAAATGGCGAGAGTCGACGAAATCAACAACTGGGCAAAAATCGACTCCGCAAAGTTCGCCGAGCAGGCGCAAATGCTGAACGATTTGAAGGAAGCCAACAAAAACTACATGGCATTCTTCACCGCAAGCTCCTTCAACGTCCTCTCGAGCCACGACTGGTTCAAGGGCATATCCGACAAATACTCCGAGCCCTTCTTCAAGCAGAAGCTCGACGAAAGCTCGCACAAAAAGCTTGTAAAGAATATGCTCATGGAAGTCGCCTCAATCATGAAGAAGGACGCAAGCAAAATAAAGGCCGACTCTATCATCCCGATTTTGCAGCCTGAATTTGCAAAGCAGCTCCAAATCCGCAAGGCGATGGTTGACACTCTCGAAAACGCCTTCAAAAAGGACACAATCAACCGCTTCATATTCGACGACATCTCCCTGAAAAAGAGATAATTTGGCTGAATAAAAAATTTGGCGCGCTTAAAAAAATTTTTAGGCGCGCTTTTTTTTTGCAAAAAAATGGCGCTTTTTTTAAAACGCCAAAGAAAAAAATTTTTTTTAGAAGTGCGAAAAGCCCGAAAATTTAAATTTGCGCCTCTCCCCGCCCTTGCCGATTAAAAACAATTCGGGCTTTCCCGCGCAAGCCGAAATCCTGCCAATTTCCGAAACTTTGCAGCCCGCCTTTTCCCTGAATTTGCGCGCAAATGCCGCCGCCTGCGCCTCGGACATTCCCGAGGCGGCAAACAAGAGCTCGTAGTCCTCGCCGTCGCAGAGAGCCTTTTTTATATTGTTGCCCGCGAATTTGAAAAGCGGGATTTTTTCCTCAAAAATTTCCGCGGCGGAGTTCGGCGGCAAAATGTCGAAGATGTCGCT
>JAFXRX010000188.1 GCA_017526045.1 Opitutales bacterium | reverse complement strand
TTTTATCTGCGGCGAAACCCGCGGAACGTATTCTTACAAGTGGAACAAAAACGGTACGGGGCTCTTGAAGCTTGCTTGGAGCGATGGCAAGGACAAGTACGTTTCGGAAATTTCGCTGCTTGCGCTCTCGGCAAATTCGGGAATTGCGGTAATTGCGACGAGCTGGAACGAAGGCAAAGACAAGTTCGTTTCAAGCCTCTGCGAGCCCTTCGAATTCTAATAAACTTTCTTGGGTGACAAAAGCAGCGCGCGGCTGGAAAATCCAGCCGCGCGTTTTTTGTTAAATGTGTATTGTTTCGAAAGAGTTAATCTTTGTTGTTTATTGGATTGGCGAGAAGGGCTCGTTTATTTCTTCCGCTTCCTCTTCGGGCTCGCTCTTCTTTTCCTCGGGCTCCTCGTGCGGTGGCTTCTTTAAAACGCCCTTAAAACCCTTGATCTTTACGTCTATTCTGCCCAGCTTTTCAACGCCCAAATGCTCCCTGCAGGCGTTTGTAAGCTCGTCTTGCAGCGTCGCCGAAACGTCGGAGAGCTTTTGACCCATTTCAAGCCTTATTGCAACCTGCATGCACAATCTTCCGCGCCTTTGGAAGATTTTTACGCTCGGGCGGTTCGTCGTGCCCATCGAATAGCACACGCTTTGCACAAGCTCGTTGAGCGCGCGCGGCGTAACCGTAACGACGCCCGCGGAATTGTTGAAAAGCTTTATCGGCGCAAAACGCTTGCGGATTTTTAATATTATAAAAGCTATAGCCAGCAAAACCGCGACAGCCAAAATCAATTCCTTGACGTAGGGCATTTGCCAGACGTCTTTTGCGATGTCGACGGCTTTTTCCAGGTAGCTTTGCGTGTTTTGGGCGGCTTGCTCTTCCATAACAAAAATTTCTCGAGGTTAAAATCGGTTTTTTAGACGCCTTTATAAGAGCATATTTTTGGCGCATTAGCAATAAAAATTATTTTGCGTCGAAGCTTAGCTCGTCGGGCCATTCGCGCGCGTGCCCGTCGGCGGGCGTCTTTTTGCAGGCGTCGACAAACGCGGTCTTGCCGCCGGCAAAAAATATGTCGCGCGAGGGGTCGACGTTGTTAAAAATTTTCCAGAGCATTTTTGAAGTGTCGAAGATGTCGACATTGCTGTCGAAAATCGCGACAGCCCTGAAATTTCTAAAAATATCCGACTCCGAAAATTCGCGCAAAATTTCCCTGCCCGAAAATTCGCCCTTGTCCATTCTTATTGCGCAAAATCCTTTGGCGGCGAATACGTCCGATGGCTGCGCTCCCGCTTCCCGCGCGATTTCCGCCGCGTCCGCCTGCGCGTAAAATTCGCTTTTCCTGCGCGGCGGCTCGCCTTTTATCGGGGCGGTCAAGTCGATGCCGATTTTCGCCCCGAACAAAGCGTCGGGCGCGGAGTGGTCGAGCACGTCCAGAACGCCCTGCGACAAAACGAGGTCTCTTTCGCAATCGAAATTCTGCGCGAATTTTTCCCAGACTTTTGCGAGGTTTGAAGGCTCGACGTCTTCGTCGACAACCACAATCGCCTTGCAGAAGCTCATTTGCCCCTGTCCCCAAAGCCCGCTTATAAGCCGCTTTGCCTGCGCGGGGTATTCCTTTTTTATCGATACGATTGCGATGTTGTGGAATACGCCTTCCCAGGGCAGAAAGTAGTCGGCAATTTCGGGGAACACTGTTTTTAGAAGCGGCAGGAAAATGCGCTCGGTTGCCTTTGCCATGTAGCAGTCTTCCATGGGCGGCGGGCCCACGAGGGTCGCGCAGTAAATCGGCTTTTCGCGCCGCGTGATTGCCTGCACGTGGAAAACGGGGTACATGTCCGCAAGCGAGTAGTAGCCTGTGTGGTCGCCGAAGGGGCCCTCGAGGCGCAGCTCGTCAGGCTCGACGTAGCCTTCCAAAACGAATTCCGCCTCGGCGGGGACTTCCATGTCGATTGTCTTGCACTTGACCATTTTTACGGGCTTTTTGCGGAAAAATCCCGCGAGCATCAGCTCGTCTATTCCGCGCGGCAGCGGCGCGGTTGCCGCATAGATTACGCTCGGGTCTGCGCCTATTGCGACGGCGACGGGCATTCTCTTGTTAAGCCTTTTATATTCGTGGTAGAAGTGCGCGCCGTCTTTGTGGATGTGCCAGTGCATTCCCGTCGTGTTTTTGTCGAAAATTTGCAGCCTGTACATGCCCAAATTCCGCGTTTTGCCGTCTGGCGATTTTGTGAATACAAGCGGCAGCGTCACGAATTTGCCCGCGTCTTTCGGCCAGCATTTAAGCACCGGAATTTCCGACAAATCGACGTCCGCGCCCGTTTTTACGACTTCCTGGCAGGGCGCTGTCTTGCCTCGGAAGCGCGATGGCAGAATGCGCAGCATGGGCAGAAGTTTTTTGGCGGTTTCAAAAATTTCGCCGAACGTGCGGGGAGGGGAGAGTTTTGTCAGCTCCTCGATTTCGTCGCCCGCGCGCGCGAGGCATTCCACGCCGAGAGCCATCGACATTCTCTTGTCGCTGCCGAACAAATTTGTGGCGACGGGAAACTTCGAGCCCTTCACATTTTCGAAGAATAAAGCCTTGCCGCCGCCGGGCTTTTTCGACTCCGCGTCGGTAATTTTTGAGATTTCGATTTCGCTTGAAACTTCTTTTTTTACGCGCAGAAGCTCGCCCTCTTCTTCGAGCGCGCCGATGAATTCAGACAAATTTTTGTAAGCCTTTTTCATTTTGAATTTTCGCCCCACTGCGGGATTAGATTTTGCTTAAGTCCCATCGCCGAAATCGCGCGCGCGACGACGAAATCTACCAGGCTTTGCACGCTGTTTTGCCCGAAATAAAAGGCGGGGCAGGCGGGCATAATTACCGCCCCGGCCTGCGCGAGAGTTTCCATATTTTTAAGATGTATAAGAGAAAGCGGGGTTTCGCGCGCCACCAAAACGAGCCGCCTGCGCTCTTTGAGGGCGACGTCGGCTGCGCGGCAGACGAGGTTGTCGCCTGTGGCGGTTGCGACGCGCCCGAGCGTTTTCATCGAGCAGGGGCAGACGCACATGGCGTCGAAATAAAACGAGCCGCTTGCAATCGGGGCTGAAAAATCTTCGTCGCCGAAAAACTTCGCGCTTTCAAACTTCGCGGAAAAATCTTTTGCGAAATCGTCGAACGAAACGCCGAGCTCGCTTTTAAAAATCGGCTTTGCAGCCTTGCTTGCCACTGCGTAAACCTGCGCGCCTTCGGCTGCCAAAACCTCCAAAAGCCGCTTGGCGTAAACCATTCCGGAGGCTCCGCAAATTCCGAGCGCGATTTTCTTTCCATTCATCATAAAAAATATCCCCCCGCAAAAATTGAGACGAGCGTCAGAAAGGAGCACGATGCGTTTATGTAGAAAAAGACCAAATCGATTTTTTTAGTTCCCGATTTTGCGAAAATGAAAATCGCCGCGAAATAGAGCATTGCCACAACCGCAAACCCCGCGTAAAAATACGCGCCAAGCGAAAACGCCTCCGCGCAAAAATAAAGCAGCGCAAGCGATATTGCAAGGAATGCCGCGCTTGTGGCGACGGATTTTTTTCTCCCCAAGAGGGCGGGAATGGAATGCAGGTTTTTCGACTTGTCGAACTCTTCGTCCTGCAGGGCGTACAAAATGTCAAACGCCGCGATTTGAAACATCAGAGCAAGCCCCAAGAAGAGAATTTTTTTTTCGAAAACACCAGCGAGAGCGCACCACGCGCCAATCGGCGCAAGCGAGAGCGCGGCTCCCAAAACAATGTGGCTTAGGCTTGTGAAGCGCTTGCAGTACGAATACCCGAACAACACCGCGATTGCGGGAAACGAAAGATAAAAGCAAAGCTTGTTCAGCATCGCCGCGGAAAAAACCATAAGAAGAGCCGACGCCGCCACAAAGCCCCAAGCGGATTTTTTCGAAATTCTGCCCGCTGCGAGCGCGCGGTTTTTCGTGCGCGGGTTTTGCGCGTCGATTTCGGCGTCGGCAATTCTGTTAAAGCCCATTGCCGCCGACCTTGCGCCGAAGAACGCCGACGCAACCCAAAAAAGTTTCGCCGCGGAAAAATCGAAGCCCGAAAACACCGCGAGGCAAAAGCCCGCAAGCGCGTAGGGCAGGGCAAAGAGCGTGTGCCCAAGCTTCACCATTTCGGCGTATTCGGCGATGTCGCGCGAAAGTTTCATTTTTTTGCAACAGCTTCAATTTGCGCCGCCGCGAACGCCCGGATTTTTTCGCAGAGTTTTGAGAGCCCGTTGCGGCGGTTGGGCGAAAGGTACTGCTCTATGCCGATTTCCGACAAAAACGCGCAGTCGAAATCCAAAACCTCCTGCGGGGAGAGCCCCGAATACATTCCGCCGACGAGGTTTGCGACGCCCTTTGTGATAATCGAGTCGGCGTCGGTTTTGAAGGCGCATTTGCCGTCTTCGAGCGAGGGGACAAGCCACAGGTTCGAGACGCAGCCGCGCACGAGGTATTCATCGGTTTTGAATTCCGCGCCGAGGCCTTCGGAATTTTTCGTTTTTGAAATTATGTATTCGAACCGCTCTTCGGGGCTTTCGAAAAAGCCGAATTCCTCGCGCAGCCCGTCTTTTCTTGCGTCTATTGCGCTCATACTCCGCAGATTTTTATGC
>JAFXRX010000187.1 GCA_017526045.1 Opitutales bacterium | reverse complement strand
CGCGCCGCCCCATACGGTTCCGTCGACGCACGCCACAACGGGGATAGGAATCATTTGCACGAGGCGCAGCAGCCTTTCCATGGGGACGCTGTATTCGAGCGGGTCGCTGTTGTCGGTGGGCAGCTCGCGAATATCGTGCCCCGCGCTCCAGACATTGCGGTTTGCATTCGCGCTGACAGACACCGCCTTGCATTTTTTATCGTATGCATTGTGCAAGGCCTCAATGAGCTCGAGACACAGCCCGGAGCTTAGGCAGTTCATTTTTTGCGGGTTGTTCAGCTTTATGTACGAAACGCTGTCCTTAATGTTTTCTTCTATAAAATCCATAAAATAATTAAATGCCGCCAAAAAAACATAGTAAAGAAAATATTTATCTAAAACTGCGGTTTTTACATTGCGCTGCGATATTGCAAATACAGAAATTTTCCCTTACAATATCACGAAATAACAATTTCTACCACACAAAAGAACCATTGGTTTTAGAAGTTTGCAGCGTCAGCGTTTTTGGAGGAGGCAGACGTTTTCGATGTGGCGGGTTTGGGGGAAGAGGTCGAAGGGCTGCAGTTTTAAAATCTCGTAGCCGCAGGCTGTCAGGTATTTTATATCGCGCGCCTGCGTGTCGGGCCCGCAGGAGACGTACACCAACTTGCGCGGCGCAAACTCGACAAGCTGCCTCAAAAAAGTTTCGTCGCAACCCGCCCGCGGAGGGTCGATTATTACAGAAGTCTCCTCTGCCTTAAACGAAATTCCCGCAAAAATTTTCTCCGCCGAGCCCGCGATAAATTCGCAATTTTCAATGCCGTTTTTGACTGCGTTTTCCTTCGCGCAGGCGATTGATTTTTCGCTTATTTCGATGCCGACAACCCTCTCAAATCGTTTCGCAGCCCACAGCGCAAATCCCCCCACCCCGCAGTATGCGTCGACCAAATATTTTGAGCCCGCCGCGCCATCCGCCGCGTAGTCCAAAAGTTCCGGCAAGATAAACGGATTGTTTTGAAAAAATTCCCCCGCGACGAATTTCAGTTCCAAGTTGCCCACGCGCTCGGTTGCGGTTGCGCGGTTGTCGGTTATAACTCCCTGCAGGGTGTCGCGCAAAAGCACTGTGCCGCCGCGCTTAAAAGTCGCCGCCCTATCCTTTATTTGCGCCCTTATTTCGGGCAATGCGGCGTTGATTGCATCGGAGGCTATCGGGCAATTTTCGACGTCCACGATAGTGTTTCTTCTGCCCTGCATGACAAAGCCCACGGGCATTTTGCCGTCGCGGGTCGGGCGTTCGTAGTGCGGGGTAAGTTTTGAGCGGTAGCCGAAAATCCGCGGCGAGCGGTGTGTTGGCTCGACTTGCGGGTCGGCAATTCCGCCGATGCGCTGCATTAAATCTTTAATTTGTTTTTGCTTCCATTTAAGCTGGGCTTCGTAGCTCAAATGCTGGTATTGGCAGCCGCCGCAGACGCCGAAGAGCGGGCATTTGGGCTCGACCCTGTCGGGCGAGGGTTTTATTACTTCGACCAAGTCAGCCTCGGAGAAATTTTTCTGGTTGCGGAATACGCGCGCCCTGACCCTTTCGCCCGCGAGCGCGAACGGCACCATGACCACAAAATTGTCGACCCGCCCCACGCCCGCGCCCAAATTCGTTATGTCTTCGATGTCGAGCTCGATTTCCTGGTGGTATTCAAAATGCCCCGCCCTGAAATTGCGCGGCGCGGAATTCAAATTGCTTTCGGAAAAGTTCATTGCAAAAGTTTGTTTTTTTATTCTAATTGTATTCGAAAAAAATTTTTAGATGGAAGAAGAATTTATACAGAGTAAACAAAATCCGCGCATAAAGGCCTTGTCAAGACTTCAAGAGCGTTCGGGCAGAAGAAAGCTCGGGCTTTTTGCTGTCGAGGGGCTGAGGGAGCTTGAAAGATGCCTGCTTGCGGGCGTCGAGGTTGACGAAATTTATTTTTGCGCGGACATGTTTAAAAGCGCAAGGCACAGCGAATTTATAACGAACATCCGCGGGAAAATTCCCCTTTGCAGGGTGTCGGCGGCCGCGTTTGAAAAGGTTTCAAACCGCGAGGGCTGCGACGGAATTTTGGGCGTATGTCACACATGGCAGACATCGCTTAAAGAAATATCGATTGAAAGCGGCAAGCCCGCGCTGATACTTGTCGCCGACGCGATAGAAAAGCCGGGAAACCTCGGGGCGCTGCTGCGCTCCGCCGACGCCGCGGGCGCGACCGCCGTCATACTTTCAAACCCCGTAAGCGACATTTTTAACCCTTCGGTCATAAGGGCTTCGCAGGGCGCGGTGTTTTCGCTAAAAATCGCAACCGCAACGCCGGAGGAAATTTTCGATTTTCTAAAAGAAAACAAAATAAAATCCTATGCCGCCGCGCTCGGCGCCACAAAAATCGTGTGGGACTGCGACTTCAAAGAGCCCGCCGCAATCATAATGGGCAGCGAAAAAGACGGGCTGCCGCGGGAAATAATAGACAGGTGCGACGAAGTTGTAAAGCTGCCGATGCTTGGGCAGGCGGACAGCCTCAACGTAAACATCGCCGCGGCACTGATTTTATTCGAGGCAGTGCGCCAAAGATACGGCGCATAAAAATCCGAAACTCTATTCGGGGATTTCCGGCGGGATTTGCTTTAAAAAAACTGTGTCGCCCGCGCGCGCGGAGCCGCTTATCACTTCAAAAAGAGTGCAGCTTTTGTTTGTGTGTTCGCCCATGCGCGAAAGTATTGCCACTGCGTTGTAGCGTTCGTCGCAGGCGTAGTAAATCTGCCGCCATGCGGGAAAAATTTGGTGCGATTTTATTTTTACGACAGCCTTTTGCCCTTCGACAGCCACAATGTCGCCTATGCGCACGTCAAATTCCTTCGCCTCGACGGGCTCGCCGATATGGCGCACAACGCTGTGCGCCCTGATTTTTACGTTCGAGCGCTTTCCGCTTCTGGACTGGGCAAAACAGTCGCAACTTGCGCCGAGAAAAACCGCGGCGCAAACCATGGCAAAGAATATTTTATTCCTCGCCAGACTTCTTAAACTGGTCAAAACCCGGGCCCGCATTGTTGCCTTCGCCTTCAAAGAAACCGTGCAGCTGGCGCTTGCGCGTCGGATGGCGCATTTTGCGCAGAGCCTTCGCCTCGATTTGGCGGATGCGCTCGCGCGTCACGTCGAACTGCTTGCCGACTTCTTCGAGCGTGCGGGAGTAGCCGTCCTGCAAGCCGAAGCGCAGGCTCAAAACGTTGCGCTCGCGCGGCGTCAAGGAATTCAAGACGTCCATTAGCTTTTCGCGCAGGAGAGAGTATGCCGTCATGTCGTATGGGTTTTCGGCGTTTTTGTCTTCGATGAAGTCGCCGAAATTCGTGTCGTCAGAATCTCCGACGGGGCTTTGCAAAGAGATTG